>DPYO01000051.1:31657-36898 GCA_003535775.1 Fidelibacterota bacterium
TTCGTATCCTCTTCCACTAAAAACAACAACCTGTCTTTAGTTTTTTGAGCCTCCTCACCAATTTCCTCCATTAAAGGCTTCTTATCAAAAAAATCCTTTTTCTCATGAGTCAGTGCCGCCACCATGGACGTGAGCCCTGCGCCCAAACTTCCGGCTAAGGCAGATACACTTCCTCCTCCGGGAGCGGGACTGTTCGATCCGACCTCTTCAAGAAATTCCTCAGTGGCTACATCAATGAGTTTCTCAGTTTTGTTTTGAACAGCATAGTCAATGATCTTCTCATTTGGGTTGAACGGAGCTACATCATTTAACCCAAGAGACTGGGCAGCAGTTTCCACTATCATTTTTTTAGATAAACCGGTGGAACGGTTTTGCTTCTTCAAATAATGTCGTCCTGCCATTAACAATGCTTCCAGCGGGATCAACCCCACAAGTTCACTTCCAGTTACCCGAACTCCCCTTTCTGTTGCTAATGCACATGCCTCATCAAAAACATCATGGATGGTAGAAGATTTATAATTATTGAAATTAATGCTGATCTGTGCCCGGTTATAAATATCCATGTACCAACCAATTGCTTTTACATCTTTAAATTTGCCTCTCTGTTTCATGGGGCTTCCATCTTTATTGCGGATAATTTCTCCATCAAGTAAATTTTTTGATACGGTATGTGGAACGCGTTTGGATCTCCCCTTCTCTCTGATCTCAAAGGCAATATCTGTTGCCAAGCGTGTGTCTCTGGTATTCAAATTGATGTTGTAAGCAATTAGAAACTCTCTACATCCAATTACTGTAGCACCAGCGCCAGCATTGAACTTAGCTGGACCAAAATCCGGTTTCCATTCTTGTTTCTGCAGCTTTTCCGGTAAAGCTTCATATTCTCCCTCTCGAATATTTGGTAAACTCTTCCATTCTTTCTTTTGTGCAGAATTCTCGTAAAGATAAACAGGTATGCCCAGCTCTTCCCCTACACGATTGCCAACACGCTTGGATAATTCCACACAATCTTCAATGGTCACATTACTTATAGGTACGAAGGGACACACATCCGTTGCCCCCATCCGTGGATGTGCACCCTTTTGCTGACGCATATCGATAACTTCTGCTGCTTTTTGAATTCCTTTAAATGCTGCTTCTTCTATAGCTTCAATGGGTCCAACAAAAGTCACGACTGTACGGTTTGTATCCTTACCAGGGTCTACATCAAGAAGAGTAATATCCTTTACCGCTTTGATAGCATCTGTAATCTGTGAAATTTTACCTTGATCTCGACCTTCGCTGAAATTTGGAACACATTCAACTAAACCAGACATTCCCTACATTCCTCCTGATTTTATATTTAAATAAATGATTAATCCAACGACAACAATAAACATACTCACCGTCCATAACAAGGACCGTGGTGAATTATTCCGCTTAATGATCCGTCCGAAGTACGATGTGTGTTCATGTTTTTTCATATACCTGCAAACAAAAACAGAAAAAAATTAACAAAAGGACTCATAACCCACCAAAGAGGAGAGATCTCTGTAAGATATCCTATCAAAATCAATCCAAATAAAATTTGTGGGCCGTACATCTGGAGTTTCATAACCAGATTCGGGTTTTTTCGGACCATGAGTCCGGAAAAGATCTGCGATCCGTCCAGAGGTGGGATGGGAATCATATTAAATACAGCCAGCATGATGTTGATCTGAGTGAATAAATACAGCATCAGAATCAGAGATCCTCCAGCGATATGTGTACGAATAATCGTTCCTCCAACAAATGCCAATAACAGATTCGCAGCAGGGCCTGCAAAGGCTACCTTCATCATATCTGTCCTAGGATTTTTTAGATACCGTGCATCTACCGGAACAGGTTTTGCGTATCCAAAACCAATTATTAGAATCATCAATGATCCCATTGGATCTAGGTGCGCCAATGGATTTAATGTCAATCTACCGGACTGTTTTGCAGTAGGATCACCCAGCTTGTATGCTACCCAAGCATGGGCAAATTCATGAAAACAGAGAGAAAATATCAGAACGGGAACTAAAAGAAGTAATACTTCCGGTGGAGTTCTAAATAACATAGATTACCAACGTGGATGAAATGATCTATGAACTTCTTTCAAGTGTTCTCTGTCCATATCATAATATATTTGGGTCGTAGAAATGTCAACATGCCCAAGCATTTCCTGAACCACACGTAAATCTGCCCCTCCTTCTAATAGATGAGTAGCAAACGAATGTCTAAAAGTATGGGGACTCACTTTTTTCTTTAAACCGGAAACTTGTGCCCATTTTTTTAAAATGATATTTACTGTCATACGTGTTAGCGGCCGGCCGTTCCTGCTGAGAAAAATTTTCCCAAGGTTTTTATCTTTTTTTGATAAGGTGGGTCGATCAAATTTTAGGTAATTATTGATACATTCCTGTGCCCGGGGGCCTATGGGCGCAAAGCGCTCTTTTTTGCCCTTGCCCGTCACTCGAATCATATCCGAATCCAAAACTAAATCTATCATTCTTAAGTCGCATAATTCGCTCACTCTAACTCCAGCTGAATAAAGGACTTCCAAAATTGCCAGATCTCGTCTTCCAAGAGGTTTAGCAGTATCAATAACACCAAGGATTTTATTGACTTCTTCTACTGCTAAGACTACTGGTAGCTTCCGGGATGGTTTAGGTGCATCCAGCAATTGGGAAGGATTTTGCTGCACTAAATTTTCTCCAGACAAAAATGAGTGATAAGACCTTATGGAAGAAAAAGACCTGGTGATGCTTGCCGGTGCCAGGTGAGCATCGTTCAGAACACGAATGAACCCCCGAATATGCTTCGGGCTAATTTCCTCCAAATTGTTTATATCCTTTTCCTCTTGCAAAAAATCTATATACCGTGTCAAGTCTCTCTTGTAGGCTTCAATAGAGTTAGGGGATAAATTCTTTTCAACACGGAGTATAGTGATGTAATCTTCAAGAAATGTTTTCATAATAACTCAAATCAAAATTCATCTCATCTGATTGAATTTTCCACCAACTCACAAAGGATATGACCTGCGGTAATGTGTCCTTCCTGGATACGTTGTGTATCATCACTTGGAATTCGGATTGTCACCGACCCGACGGTTGATAATAATCCGCCGGATTTTCCCGTTAAAACAACAGTGTGAATGCCTCTAGTATCTGCACATTTGATAGCTTCTATTACATTTTTAGAATTTCCACTGGTAGAGAGAGCAACTAAAACATCCCCTGCTTCTCCCAGAGCTTCTACCTGCCGGGAAAATACCGTTTCAAAATCGGTATCATTCGTCCATGCTGTTAAAAGGGAAGAATCTGTTGTTAGAGAAACTGATGGAATTGCTTTACGGTCATGAGACCGAAGACCTCCAACCAATTCAGTTGAAAGGTGTTGGCACTGGGCAGCACTTCCTCCATTTCCACACCAGAGAATTTTCTTCTTCTTTTGTACTGCTCCAATCATTAATTCTGCTGCCTTTTCAATATCGGACAGGCATAATTTTACCATCTCCTTTTTCATTTCAGAACTTTCAACCAATTGCTTTGTAATATTTTCTCTAATCGTCATCTTTATTCCTTTGCTTTATATGAATCGCGCTTGCAAGTTCTTTCATCAGAGAGGAACTCCCGGATGTTTCCAGCACTGTTCCGGTTACAATAAAACTAGCGCCGGCATGAACCCGTTTTTCAGCATCTTCCGGTGTCCGAATCCCGCCACCTACAATCAAAGGTATATCCACTTTTTCAGATAGCGTTTGAATTGTTTCAGTCGGAACCGGGGTTTGTGCTCCACTGCCGGCTTCCAAATAAACAAGTTTCATACCAAGATACTGAGCCGCCAAAGCATGAGCTTCTGTTATATCAGTACGATTCAATGGAATGGGATGTGACGCACTCATAAATTCCACGGTAGATTTTACACCTCCATCAAGCAGTAGATAACCAGTGGGAATCGTTTCGATCTTCAAATCACTGATAATTGGTGCTGACACTACCTGCTCACCAATTAAATATTGGGGATTCCGTCCAGAAAGAAGAGACATGAAAAGGATGGCATCATAATGTTTATTCAGTTGGTTTGCACCACCGGGAAAAAATATAATAGGAACATTGGACAGTGCTTTTATCTTTGCCACCCTTTCATGGAACTGCCCATCCATCATTAGACTTCCACCGATGAAAATTGCATCTGCGCCGGAATTATTTACAATCTCTACATAGGTTTCAAATGACCCGTCATTTTTTCGGTCCGGATCGATCAGAACAATATGTCCAGCTCCTTTTCTCTCGCAAGTCTCTAACAAATATTGGTAAATATTTTTCATCTAACTCAGCAATAATTCATAATCTTCCGGTGACAATAATCTATCACTAACCATATGTTCTGTTATCTCAATCTTCACCAACCATCCATCTCCATAAGGATCCGAATTAATGACGTCTGGAGAATTTTCAATATCATGATTGATCTCAATTATTTTTCCTTGCACCGGGGCGAAAATGTCCGCGACTGTTTTAACAGCTTCTATGGTTCCGAAGGGATCATCTTTTTGGAATTCCTCACCAATTTCCGGGAATTCTACAAAAATTATATCCCCTAACTCTCCTTGGGCAAAATCAGTAATTCCAATTGTTAAAATATTATCATTAACCCGAATCCATTCATGTTCTTTTGTATATACTAAATCTTGGGGAATCTTCAACGCTGCTCCCTGTCTTCTTCTACCTTTTTAATTGTTCCATTTGAGCTGTATTCAAATGTTTCCAGAAAACTTGTATCAAAGTTCCCTTTTTTGAATTCTTTATCACGCATGATTGCTGCATGTAATGGAATAGTTGTTTTTGGTCCTTCAATTATACACTCTTCCAGAGCGCACTGCATCCTCTTAATAGCACGATCCCGGTTACCTGCTTGAACAATTAGTTTTCCTATCATAGAATCATAATCTGTTGGTATCTCATATCCTACATAGGAATGTGTATCTACTCGAACTCCTTTTCCTCCAGGCATATGAAAACTGGTAATTGTTCCTGGAGATGGAATAAAATTTCTATCAGGGTCTTCCGCATTAATCCTGCATTCGATGGAATGACCACGAAGCTGTACAGTGTCTAAATAGGATGGATACCTCTCACCGGCATACATACGAATTTGCTGTTTTATCAGATCTGCCCCTGTCACCATCTCTGTCACCGTATGTTCAACCTGAATCCGTGTATTCATTTCCATAAAGAAAAA
>DPYO01000051.1:37208-43250 GCA_003535775.1 Fidelibacterota bacterium
TTCATTTCCATAAAGAAAAATTCTTTTTTCTTGTCCAAAATGAACTCCATTGTCCCAACACCGATGTATCCAATTTTTTTTGCACCATGGATAGCAGCCTCACCCATTCGTTTTCTTAATTCTACATCTACAACTGCCGATGGAGATTCCTCCACTAATTTCTGATGGCGTCGTTGAATAGAGCATTCCCTCTCGCCAAGGTGAGCAACGTTTCCCTGGGAATCCCCGATGATCTGAATTTCAATATGACGGGGGTTTTCAATAAATTTTTCCAAGTATAAATCCCCATTTTCAAAAGCTATATTTGCTTCGGATTGAGCTGTAATGAACAATTTCTCTGTTTCTTCGGGATTACGGACCAGGCGCATGCCCCTTCCTCCTCCTCCAGCAGTTGCTTTCAGCATGACTGGATATCCCATCTCCCCTGCCAATTTACTGGCTTCTGTAGGACCGGAGAGTATTCCATCACTGCCAGGAATAACTGGTACCCCAGCCTTTTCCATGGTGGCTTTTGCTTGAGATTTATCTCCCATTGCATTGATGATTTCTGGAGACGGACCAATAAAGGTAAAACCATTTTTTTGACAAATTCGGGAAAAATCTGCGCTCTCTGCTAAAAATCCATATCCCGGATGAATTGCGTCAGCATTCGTGATCTCGCCTGCAGCAATAATCCGCGGTATATTCAAATAACTTTCAGAACTGGAACCAGGTCCGATACAAACCGCTTCATTGGCAAATCTTACATGAAGGGAAAATTTATCAACTGTGGAATACACAGCAACTGTTTTTATCCCCAATTCATGGCAGGCTCGAATAATCCGCAGGGCAATCTCACCTCGGTTTGCAATCAGTATTTTGTTAAACATTCAGGCTCAGGATGAAGAGCTAAGAATAAAAAGCGGTTGATCATATTCCACTGCTGCCCCATCTTTTACTAAGATACTTTGAATAACCCCGTTGGACTCCACTTCAATCTCATTCATAATCTTCATTGCTTCGATAATACACAGAGTGTCTCCTTTAGCCACTTGATCACCTTCTTTTACAAAAGGATCTTTCTCCGGGCCTGGAGATCGATAGAAAGTTCCAGGCATAGGTGAAAAAACCTCAATTCCATCTTTTGGCAGTTTTGGGGACGATTCAGAAGGAGGTTCAGAAATATCAGATGAAATTGGTGTCTCCATACGTACAGTACTATCTGAATCAAGATCATCAGACAATACCTCTGGTGGACTTTTAACCACTCGGAACCGGCGGCCGCCCCAAAAGGTTAAGTCTATTTCATTCACTGTGGAATTTTCTAATAAATAAATAATTTCTTTTATCTTATCCTGCCACATAAGTTTCTCCAGTTACTTTTTTCACAAGTTTAATAAAATTATTTTGCGCGTTCTATATATTGACCAGTACGGGTATCAATTTTTATTTTGTCATCAGAACTCACAAATAAAGGTACCTGAATTATAAATCCGGTTTCCAAAGTTGCTGGTTTTGTAGCCCCCGTTGCTGTATTCCCCTTAAACCCCGGCTCTGTGTCCGTAACTTGTAAAACGACATGGGCAGGAATGCGGACATCCAATATTTCCTGACCATCAAATAATAAATCTACATTCATCCCTGCCACTAAAAAATCCTTTCTCCGATTAATTATGGATTCAGAAACAGTTATCTGGTCATAAGTTTTATTATCCATAAAAATAAAAAAATCACCATCATTATACAGGTATTGCATAGGCTTCACCTCAACTCGTATAATTTCTATCCGGGCTCCGGCATTGAAGGTTTCATCAATTATTTTACCGGTCTGAATATCCTTCAATTTTGTTCGGACAAAAGCCCCTCCCTTTCCAGGTTTCACATGTTGGAATTCCAAAACTTTCATTCTTTTCCCCTTACGAAGAAGGACTGCATTATTTCGAATCTCTGCTGTTGTACCCAAAATTATTCCTAATTTTTCACAATAATTTACCGATTGCCCATAAGAATTCAAACTTACGAATTCTCTCCACATCATTTGTATTTTTTGTTTTAATTCTCACGACATTCCTACTTGAAGGTTTCTCCAGTAATTGTTTGTCGAAGTAATAAATTGTCTTGACCATTCTAAATCATTTTCCCGTTTATTTTCTTCAGGAATCTGTTTCGCATATTTAATAAGGTCAGATCGTTTCAGTAATTCTATCCATTCTTTCAAAAGATATGTTTCCATTTGAATTAATGAACTGTACGAATCAATCTCTTCCGTTGTCATTTCCAGGGTTTTAATATAAATGCTTGACTCAACATATTTACGAAGGATATAGGATAATTCCACATAAAATTTCTTTACATCGCAAACTTTTTTTATTAACTCAAGACTGTCCAATGCTTCCTCATACGGAGGAGGAATTATGTTCTGTATTATTTCTTTTCTCTTTTCAATTTGAATTCTCCTTGTCCAAAGATAAACCATATATCCAAATAGCAAAAGAAAGGCTATCAATAAAATAATTTTTCTGTATAAAATTGGTGTGGTGACTGGGACGGGTTCTTTAATTGGCTTCAAATTTTTTCCATCCGAATTTTTTATCGTTGAGTAGACTGTGATAAAAAACGGATCAGTCTCCATGATATAGTCAACGGTATTATCAGCTTTCATAATTTCTATAGGATAAGGCGGAATTTCAAGCCGACCTGTATCCCAAAACACAATGTTAAATACAACTCCTTTTCCCTTTTTTAAATACTGCTTCTGCCGAATTTCAAAGAATTCAGAAACTTCCATATCGGGGAAAGATAAATGCAGACCGTCAGATTCTTCAGCTATAATTCTCAGGGATACAATGTCGCCGATTGTAGCCTTTGTAGTATCCACTTCAGCTTTTATATGAAATGATTCAATTTGAGAATCCTTTCTACAACCGATCACAAATAAAATACATACCAAGCTAAAAAAATATCTAAATAATCTGTAATACATAAGATAACTTAAAACCGCTTTTCACGTTGTTTAAAAAAGGACATTAGTGGCTCTACATAATCTTCTGTGGTAGAAACTGTGATAAGATCAAATTTTATTCGTTCACTTTCCTTTTTCAGCTTTCCTAATCTTTCCTTCATAGTATGATTGTAGTTCAACCGTTCCTGATAGGAACGTGTATCAATCCACACTTCCTTCTCTGTTTCAGGATCATGAACCTTTACAAGACCCATGTCAGGAAACTCAACTTCTGATTGGTCAAAAAGGTGAATTCCAATTAAATCGTGCTTTCGGTTTGCAATGCGAAGTGCTTTCCAATATCCATCATCCTGGAAATCAGAAATGAGAAAGACAACACTTTGACGTTTTGAAACTTTGAGAAGAAAATCGAGGGCTTTGTTTATGGAAGTTCCTTTGCCCTGGGGTTTATGATACAGCAATTCTCGTATAACCCGCAATACATGGGATTTTCCTTTCTTTGGAGCTATATATTTCTCAACATCATCACTAAAAAGAATCACACCAACTTTGTCATTGTTTTTAATCGCTGAGAATCCGAGGACAGCTCCGATTTCTGCTCCGATTTCCGTCTTGAATTTATCAATAGTTCCAAAATGACCCGAGCGGCTCACGTCCACCAAAAGAAAAACAGTCAACTCTCTTTCTTCTTCAAATATCTTTACAAAAGGTGTACCAGTTCTTGCTGTCACATTCCAATCAATAAGACGGATATCATCTCCTGGTTGGTATTCACGGACCTCAGAAAAAGTCATTCCTCTTCCCTTAAAAACGGAATGATATTCTCCCCCAAACAGATTATTTACCACCCCTCGTGTTCGGATTTCAATTCGTCGTACTTTTTGCAGAATTTCTTTCGGGATCATCGCTACAATTAACTATAAGCTAGATGACTGTTTGCGTTAATGGAAACGCACCATTTAATTGGAATGAACTGAATTAATCCTACTTATTTTTAAGGAATCTCAATTGTTTCAAACAATCTCCGAATAATATCCTCTGAAGTGATCTCTTCCGCTTCGGCTTCGTAGGTTAAAATGATTCTATGGCGAAGAACATCCGCTCCAATATAACGTATGTCTTCAGGGGTTACATATCCACGATGTTCTAAAAACGCTCTGGATTTTGCTGCCAGGATCAGATTAATTGATGCTCGCGGGGATCCACCATATTCAATAAGTCCCTCCAGATCCTTCAACTTGTATTTATCAGGATTCCTTGTAGAAAACACAAGATTTAATACATACTCCTCTACTTTCTGATCAACATAAATATCATCTATTACTTTTTGAGCCTTCAAAAGCTGTTGTTGATTTACTACCGGTGTCAATACAGTATCAATTTGAGTTCTGGAAGCTTTGCGGAGTATTAGTCTTTCTTCATCAATGGATGGATAGTCTACTCTTATTTTTAGCATAAAACGATCAGTCTGTGCTTCTGGTAAGGGATAAGTGCCTTCCTGATCTATCGGATTTTGGGTCGCAAGAACTAAAAATGGTGCATCCATCAAATAAGTTTCTTTTCCGATGGTTGTCTGACGTTCCTGCATCGCTTCAAGGAGAGCACTCTGCACTTTTGATGGTGCACGGTTAATTTCATCAGCAAGGATGACGTTTGCGAATATCGGTCCTTTTCTTGTATCAAATTTCCCTGTGTTCTGATTATAAATAAGAGTACCAATTAAATCTGCCGGCAGCATATCGGGTGTAAATTGAATCCGTTGAAATTTCGTATCAATTAATTGGGCTAATGACTTTACAACCAGTGTTTTGGCCAATCCTGGGACTCCCTCCAACAAAATATGCCCATTCGCCAACATACCAATCAGAATCCGGTTCACTAATTCTTCTTGGCCAACAATAACTTCTTTGAGAGCTTTTTTTAGATCATCAACAAAGGTGGATTCCCGTGAAATCCTTTCATTGATCTCAGTTAAACTAAAATCTGACATAACAAATTAGGTTTAAGAAGTTATATGTTTGAGCTGGGGAATATCATTTATATCCTTGCCAATAAAATCCAATTCAAATTTTACAGATGGTGTTAACTCATGGTCAGGATATTTTTGTAAAAATAAATTGTATTCAATCTGGGCATTTTCAGAATCATCCAATACATTTGCATAGATATACCCAATCATAAACTGGGCATGGGGCTCCTGTTTTGATCCCGGGAAATCATTGATTATTTTACGATAAGAGTCAATTGCCAAATCAAAATTCCGTTGATCATTCATATAAATATCTCCGATGAGATATTGGGCTTTGGAGGCAATTTCATGAGAGGGAAATTTATTCACTAAATAATTTAGCGTTTTAATAGAGCCATTTATATCCTTGGCATTCCTTTTTGTTTCTGCTGTCGTAAACAACCAATTAGGAAATTGCCTTATTTCCTCCTTGCTTCTTATTCCATAATCTGAATCAGGATAGTTATTCACTAGGCTATTCAGCGTTTTATACCCATTATCATAATCATTGAGGTAATCGAGGTAGATACTGGCAATTTGATAACCCGCACTGTCAGCCAAAGGATCATGTGGATATTTTTCAAAAACAATTTGGAATGACTCAAGAGCAAAATCATATTTTTCATTTAAAAGATGTTCCTGTCCGATCTGCATCACTTCTTTCGGTGATTTTCCACAACCAGAAAACAGAGTTAGGACAATACCCAATATTAGTAGCTTTATCTTCATGTTTTTCCCTGATAATATTTATTTATTAACAAAACTGTTTAATTTATGTGAAATCAATTGTTTATTCAAAATAAAATAGGAAGTTTACCTTGAAAAAAATCCAATTTTTAATTTAAAAAATATAGCTGGCCCCCAATTGAATTTTCCAAGAATTAATATCACCCGTTGATTTTTTTAGTGGGATTGCAAAATCCAGCCGGAGCGGAACAAGAGGAGTCATAAGAGTGATACCAAATCCTCCGTCCCATTCAATTTGATCAATGGATTGATTGCGAAAGGAATCTGTTAGATATCCCCCATCAATAAATAATTCGCCCCCGAGAATCCAGAAAAGCGGGAAACGAATTTCCCAATTCATCATTAG
>DPYO01000107.1:0-230 GCA_003535775.1 Fidelibacterota bacterium
AGCAGCCATCACCCAAAATTCCATGCGTCCCGTAGCTAAATCATTGGTTGTAGATGATACCTATGACTGGGAAGATGATACCTGGATTCAGATCGATCCCCGCGATCTGATCATTTATGAAATGCATGTTCGGGATATGACAACCCACCCTACATCCACAGCAAACCAAAAAGGAACCTATTTAGGACTGGTTGAAGCAGGGCAAAACAGTGGCATTGAACATTTAAAAT
>DPYO01000107.1:631-2542 GCA_003535775.1 Fidelibacterota bacterium
AAAGCACCCTTATATAACGACTGGAATCCATATGGGCGCAATCACTGGGGCTATATGACCACCTTCTTTTTTGCACCGGAATCATACTATGCCAGTGATGGAACAGATGCACCCGGGACCTGGAACGGTAAAGATGGTAGGGCGGTGAATGAAATCAAGGACATGGTTAAAGCATTTCACAAGGCGGGAATCGCTGTGATTATGGATGTGGTATATAACCATGTGTCCAATTATGATTGGCAGCCGTTGAAATATATCGACCGAGAGATGTATTTCCGACTGGATAAAAATAGCAATTACATTGCTAACAGTGGTTGTGGAAATGATACCCGTTCCGAGCATCCCAAAATGCGGCAATTGATATTGGAAAGTATTAAATACTGGATGACGGAATATCACATAGATGGATTTCGGTTTGATCTTGCAAACCTGATTGACGCTGAAACAAGACAGCTTATAATTGATGAATTAAAAGCCATCAATCCTCATGTCATCCTCTTGGCCGAACCCTGGGGAAATGGGTATGATCCCGATGGCTTTTCAGATATAGGTTGGGCAACATTCAATGACCGGTTCAGAGATGGACTAAAAGGCGGTGTTTCTGATGTTGAAGAAAAAGGATTTCTCTTTGGCCAGTATCGTGGTCAAGATGATCAAAATTTTTTACAATGCTTGGTGATGGGCTCACTACGCGAGTGTGACGGGCAGTATATAAAATCTGCTCATAGCGTGAATTATCTTGAATGTCATGATAACCATACATTCGGAGATCGACTGCGAATCACCGGTGGGTTTGTAGATAAAGATGAAAAAATAACTAATACTGAAAAAAATGTCCTTGTTCAGGATAAACTTTTGGCAATGAATAAGCTTGGTGCACTATTTCTATTTACCAGCCAAGGGATAACATTTATACATGAGGGTCAGGAATGGGCGCGTAGTAAGGTGGTTGTAGAAACGACTGTGCCTGACGAACACGTTGGTAAAATTGATCATAACTCATACGAAAAAGACAATGAAACCAACTGGCTGAACTGGAACGAACGAGAAATGAATCGTGAACTGGTGGATTATTACAAAGGGTTGATTGAGTTAAGGAAACAGTATTCGGAGTTTCGCCATTCAAAGCCGGAAGATTTTGAATTTATGGACGTGGGTGAAAAAGTGGCGGTGGCTTATATATTAAAGAACAGGTTTGTTGTTATTCTTAACGGTGAGAATGAAGATACTCTTGAATTTGACATATCGGCAGATCAGTGGTACATTTTAGCCGATGAGAAGATTGTGAACCTTGAGAATCAGCAATTGGTATCAAATAAAATCATTGTCCCACCCTCGTCCGGTATTGTGTTAAAGCGGAATTGATTTAGTTTCCGTACCCGCCGTACCCCTTAGTTGTTTTTTGCGATTTTTGATCGGTTGCTAAACCGGCGATTTTTCTTGGTTGTGCATTCAACAAAATTTCTTTCCATTTCAGTTTAATGACTTCCGGGCGGAAGTCATCCAAAGCTGTTCGGGCATGCTCTGCCATGGCTTGTCTATCATCAGCATGGGTATCCCAAAAGTTATTTGTAGCGACCAGAAAATTGTCCACATCTTTATCAAAATCCTGGTCAACTTCATACACAAACACTGAATCTTGAACGTTTGCTGTAATTTCGCTGGGACCGTCAATGTTTTGTACAATAGCCGATACCCTGCGATCCAGCGTTTCACACATAGTATAACCGAATGGTTCATAGATGCCAGTGATACTATTGGCACCGATACTTTTCCAGTAAAAGTGGGCAGTTTCCCTGTTGGAACTAAATGGAATAATTACTAACTGTTTAGGATGTTTTCTCCCTAAATCTTCCCAAAAGGGATTCCCTTGCTCGCCTTTGTAATCTACACCCATATTGAAAACACGGA
>DPYO01000063.1:0-1519 GCA_003535775.1 Fidelibacterota bacterium
GCGGTCAGTGTGATCCACCAGATATATTTTCTTCAGACCGGACCTTTCCTTTCCCATCTCGGGATTCTGGATAGCCAGATCGGGCCTGCCATGACCATTGGTCAATTCGCCGAAATTCTGACCATGGCTTATTTAGGATTTTTTCTCAAAAGGCTTGGATTTAAGAAGGTGATCACCATTGGGGTTGCTGCGTATTTCATGCGTTATGCGATTTTCGGAACGGAATCATTCCCGGTTTGGGTCATTGTGGCCAGCCAGGCATTTCACGGCTTCTGTTATGCCTTCTTTTTTGCGGCTGCCTTCATTTATGTGGATAAGCTAGCGGATGAAGATGTTCGTCATTCTGCGCAAACCGTTTTTGGTATAATTATCCTTGGTGGCGGGCCTGTGATTGGAGGTTGGCTTTCCGGATATTTGCAGAATAAATACACAGTCGAAAATATATTTAATTATTCAAATTTTTGGTATACCGTTTCAGCCATAGGGCTAGCTACCATGGTTTTTTTCTATGCATTCTTTCGTGAACAATTGGTACAGAGGGAACCTCAATGAGCAGTGAACGGCTCGGTCTTGGGTTTATCGGTGGAGGCTTCATTACCCGTTTTCACATACAGTCCTTGATTGGTGTACGGGATTGCCATGTCTTGGGTGTGATGTCAAAGACAAAAAGTTCTGCAGAAGAATCTGCTGCTTTATCACATGATCTGGGTGTAGGCAATGCCACGGCATATAATTCAATTACGGAAATGATAGCTAACCCTGATATCGATGCTCTCTGGATCTGTGCACCAAATTTTACCAGGATCGAAGTAATGGAAGAGATCGTTTCAGCAATTAAATCCGGAAAGGGTGAATTGATTGGCGTTGCCTGCGAAAAGCCCCTGGGACGAAATGTAAAAGAAGCCAAACGGGTGCTTGAACTCACACAACAGGTTGGCTTGCTGGATGGTTATTTGGAGAACCAGGTATTTGCGCCTTCAATAACTCGAGGAAAAGAGATTATTTGGGCCCGTGGTGCCGCCACAACTGGACGGCCGTATCTTGCTCGTGCTGCCGAGGAGCACAGTGGTCCTCATATGCCATGGTTTTGGGAAGGAGAACTGCAGGGGGGCGGTGTACTTAATGACATGATGTGTCACTCCGTAGAGGAGGCACGTTTTATGTTGACTGCGCCGGGCGCTAGCCGCGATTCATTAACCCCCTTAAGTGTAAATGCTTATGCATCCTGCCTGAAATGGCAACAACCGGAGTATGCCAAAATATTGGCTGATAACAGCAATGGTAAAACGGATTATTTAAAACGGCCTGCGGAAGATTTTGCACGTTCTTTAATTGAATACAAGGACGAAAAAGGTCAAAAACTCGTGGTTGAAACCACTACGTCCTGGTGTTTTGTCGGTGCAGGTTTGAGATTAAGCATGGAACTGTTTGGCCCTGAATATTCCATGTTTGTGAATACGCTGGATTCGGATCTCAAAGTGTTCTTTAGCAGGAAGGTCACAGGGGCAGAAGGGGAAGA
>DPYO01000063.1:1896-3571 GCA_003535775.1 Fidelibacterota bacterium
CGAGACGGACGCCTATGGATATACGGCTGAAAACCGTCATATGGTCCAAAGTTTTTTAGCAGGTAAACGCCCGGAAGAAAATTTCAGTGATGGCGTGGCAGTAACAGAGTTACTTATGACGGCCTATATGAGTGCAGAGCAGGACAAAACAATACAGTTCCCACCACCAGGGTTGGATGATTTTGTCCCAGCAGTGGCTAAGGGTGAATGGAATCCAAATCAATGATCGGGAAAAATTTGGGACTAACCCTATTTATTAGTTTAATCTTCTTTATAGCAGGATGCAGTAAGACTAGTACGAGTTGGACAACACTTTTTGATGGACAAAAAGTGACAGGAATGCGCGGATTTAAAATGGGTAGTTTTCCATGGGGTGGCTGGGCGATTGAAAACGGAACGCTAAAGACGTTACCAGAAGGTGATCATATTGATATTATAACCACTGAGCAATACAAGAATTTTGAATTGGAGCTGGAATGGAAAGTTTCTGCTGGAGGGAATAGCGGAGTTTTTCATCATGGTACTGAAACTAACTATGCCATATGGCAGTCAGCCCCGGAAATGCAGGTGCTGGATGATGGTGTTCACCATGATGGTAAGAACACCAAAACATCAGCCGGTGCCCTGTATGGTCTCATTTCCCCGGGAAACAAAACACTGAAGCCCGTAGGCGAATTTAATAGAGTTAAAATATCTGCGCAGAATAACCATATAGAGTACTGGCTAAATGACAGCAAGGTTGTTGAATTTGAATTAAAGAGCCCGGCTCTGGCGAAACTTATTGTTGGAAGCAAGTTTAGGGATATGCCAAATTTTGCACAGGCTGACAGCGGTCATATAGGACTGCAACACCATGGGGAAGAAGTATGGTTCCGGAATATCCGCATCCGCAAGCTTTAAATTGAAGCGCAGAAATTTCCTTAAATTCGGTGCATCAATCGCTGGGGGGTTGACTGCAACAGGTCTACGCGGATCTTTGCTCTCGGATATAAAAAAGTCTATGGTTTTTAAAATATCGCTGGCAGAATGGTCTTTGCACCGTGCTTTACAAAGCAAAGAAATTGACCATTTAGATTTCTACTCTGTTGCAAAAAAAGAATTTGATATTTCAGCCGTTGAATATGTGAACACCTTCTTTTTTAATAAAGCAAAGGATGCCACATATCTTAAGGAAATGAAAACACGAGCCGATGACCTTAGTGTGAAAAGTCTGCTTATCATGTGCGACAATGAGGGCAACCTGGGAGATCCTGATGACAGCAAGCGTAAAACTGCTGTGGAAAACCACTATAAATGGGCAGAAGCGGCAAAATTCTTAGGGTGTCATTCCATCCGGGTAAATGCTCGAAGTGAAGGTTCATACGATGAGCAGATAGAATTAGCGGCGGATGGATTACGACGCCTTGCGGAATTTGGGGACAGCATCGGCATTAATACGATTGTGGAGAATCATGGAGGTCTTTCCTCCAATGGTAAATGGCTTTCGGCCGTGATGGAAAAAGTGGACCATCCCCGAATGGGAACACTGCCTGACTTTGGTAATTTTAGGCTTAAAGGTGAGGAATGGTACGACCGGTATCAGGGAGTCCGGGAGCTCATGCCCTACGCCAAAGCTGTAAGCGCGAAGAGTCATGAATTTGATTCCGATGGGAATGAAATCAATACAGATTATTAT
>DPYO01000063.1:3891-11353 GCA_003535775.1 Fidelibacterota bacterium
CAATACAGATTATTATAAAATGATAAAAATCGTCTTAGATGCCGGTTATAATAGCTATGTTGGAATCGAATATGAAGGAACTGCTCATAGCGAGATGGAGGGCATCCGCCTGACACTTGAATTATTGAAGAAAGTGAGAGCATCTATTGGCTGATTATTACCAGTAATGAATTATTCCAGAAATGATTGCTTGTGACAGTTTTGGATAAACTATCTTTTAAGTCCATTCAATTAAAAGCCCAATTTTTGTTGGGCTTTTTGTTCTTATGGATGGGATGCAGTTTACCTTTGAAATTATATACTTTTTCTGGGCAAACCATGGGCACGACTTATTCTGTGAAAATTGTTAGTAAAAATTCTGTAATAGATCACGGGAAGATTCAAAAAGGTATTGATTCTGTTTTAATATTGGTGAATCAACACTTGTCAATCTGGGACTCAAGCAGTGAAATCTCACAATTTAACCAAAATAGACAACAAGCATTAACAAGGGTTTCACCGCATCTGAGGAATGTTATTTCTAAAAGTTTGGAAATTTCTGAGGCGACGAATGGTGCTTTTGATATTACTGTATTTGACCTTATGAGTCTATGGGGTTTTGGCCCTAATCCAAGAGCGGGTTTACCCCCTGATATCCAAATTGAAGAAGTAAAAAATAGGATGGGATATCAAAACATCATCATAGAGCCAGAAGGCGTGAGGAAATTAAATCCTGATATAAAACTGGATGTGAATGCGATTGCGAAAGGGTACGGTGTGGACCAGATTTTTGAATGGATTCTTGAAAATGGCTTTGAAAACGTTTTTGTAGAGATTGGCGGAGAAGTCCGCTGTGCAGGAATAAATCAGAACAGTCAGTTCTGGCGGGTTGGAATTATTGACCCTAAAATCTCTTTTCTTCCAAGAGAAGAATTATCTGCAATTGTATATCTTGATGGAAAAGCTATGGCAACATCGGGCAATTATCGAAATTTTATTGAAAAAAATGGGCAGATTTTGGGTCACACGATTGATCCAAGAACCGGTTACCCTGTTGAAACGGATGTATTGTCCGTTTCAGTAATTACACATTCCTGCATGGAAGCGGATGGTTGGGCTACCGCTCTCATGGTTTTGAATTTTGAAGAAGGGAATAAATTGATCTCTGAAAGAAGAGATTTAAATGTGCTCTGGATTGTTGAAACTAAGGACGGTCAAAGAAGAATTGAAAAGACTCCGGAATTCATCATAGAAAATCCAAAATATTAAAATCAATTTATTCGAATAAATTGAAGGGAGCATAAACCCATTTAAATTTTATTGATTTTAATATAATTACTAATTCTATAAAAGAGGTTAATTATGGATCCATTATCAATGGAAAAAGCGATGATTAAAAATTTGATTGATAAAACAGGTAAATCTATTGATGAATGGATTAAAATAGTAAAAAAACAAAATTTTGTAAAACATAATGAAATAGTTACTTTTTTAAAAAAAGACTTTTTATTGACTCACGGCTATGCAAATTTAATTGCACGTAAATCAAAATAATTATTCTATAGCCATGGATAATAATTGTAATAACTTCGTGTGCTAATTTGGATAAAAAACAGCAATTGCACTTTGCATGGATCAACAGCCAGTTGAAATGAAGTAGCAAGTAATAACCTTTTATTATTGGAGATATTTAGTACAATGAAGTTAATTAATCGTATAAAAAACAGGCTGAAGCGGTCTCAGAGACCAGTTCGCCTTAAGAGAAATCCTTTGGAATTAGGTCGATTGTCTGCTTGGCATAGACCAGACATATTTGAAGAGAAGTATAAAAACTAATTTTAAAAAATAACTCAATTCAATATAGAGCCTATCTTCAATTGATGGGCTCTATATTTTTACAGTATGAATTGCCCAATAATATTCCAGGTGCTGTTGACGATTTATTTGAAATCGTGATATGAAGAATGGAAGTGAGATTTCACTTATGTTAGGAAAGATACAGTCTCAAAAGTGGAAAATCTGTGTTCCCTTTTGTTTGTGTGGTCTCATTCTGCCTCAGCAACCGGATCTCTTTAACCATTCGCCTACAGCATTTTCAGCAGTTATTTTAGGGCAGGCAACTATTGATAATGTGCCGGCCGAAGAGGGAGACTGGGTTGGTGTTTTTGATGATTCAGGAAGCTGTGCTGGCGCTGCTGAGGTTGAATTTATTGATGACAGATCTGTATTTATCCTGACCATCTATGGAGATGATCCTGCCACTGGTGAAATAGATGAAGGACTGACAGATTCGGAACCATTCACTCTTCAAATTTATGATTCCTCTGCTTCAGGATTTCAGATTCATGGGGGAAGCTATTGGGGATGGCAGGATACCCAGGGTAAATTTTTAAACTTATTCACGCCTGATTCTATTTTAAATCTCGTGGATTCTCTTCGTTTAAACCAGCTTCAGGTAATCGGCAGCCACAACAGTTATCACATTGCTCCCTATGATACTTTATTAGGTGTCATTAATGTGGTAGCGCCGGACTTGGCATGGACCATTGATTATACCCACCTAACATTGGAAGAACAGTTTCTCTATTACGGGATAAGACAGATAGAACTTGATATTTACAGAGACCCACTGGGTGGTCTTTTTGCTAATCGTCTTGGAAATTGGTTGACGGGGCATTTTGAAGATGTTCATCCGGATATTCCCGATCTGTATAAGCCAGGGTTAAAAATCCTCCATTTCCCAGATATAGATTTTGATACCCAGCATTTAACCTTTTCACAGGCCCTTGAAGCATTGAAAAACTGGTCTAATTTCTATCCCAGGCATGTTCCCATTTTTGTACTGATTGAGTGCAAATCTGATGGGCTGGAAGATTATTTTGATGATTATCCTGCCCTGGAAGATTTTATAGAAACCATGCAGGGCATTGATACTACACTTGTATACATAGAACCAATTCCATTTGATATTGCAGGGCTGGAAGAGGCTGAGGCAGAGATTCGAAATATTTTTGGAGATTCTCTTTCGGGTATAATTACTCCAGATATGGTCCGGGGAAACTATGAAACTCTGGAAGAGGCAGTGCTGGATGGTGCCTGGCCTACTCTGGGTGAGTCCCGTGGGAAAATACTGTTTGGGCTTGATAACGGTGGGAGTTTAATGAATGATTATATAAGTGGTTATCCTTCTCTCAGTGGTCGCATTTTGTTTGTAGAAGCAATTCCTGGCACCCCGGAAGCCGCATTTTTGGGAATGAATACACCCAGTGATGAAATCACTGAACGTGTAAGTGAAGGATATTTGGTCCGTACTCGGTCGGATACGGACACGGAACAAGCGCGAACCGGTGATACATCACAACGGGATGTAGCACTGGCAAGCGGGGCTCATTTTATTTCCACGGATTATTATAGACCAGATCCACGTCATGAATCTGACACTACATGGACGGATTATTCCGTTCGCCTGCCTGGAGATTATTTCGCACGAGTGAATCCGGTGAGCGGCCCCCAGGATATTTCTTCTCTGGAATTTGATTTAGTGAATTTCAATATGATCTTTGATTTCACGTCAACGATGGATAATAAGGATTTTGAATTGACTTTTCCAGTAGGAATTTTTCTCCATCAAAACTTTCCCAATCCTTTCAATCCCTCTACAACTTTTCAATACGATCTTCCAATACGTAGCCATGTCACCCTGGTCATCTATGATATCCTTGGCGAAGAGGTTACACGGTTAGTGAATACCACCCAGGATGCGGGCTCCAAAACGATCAGATGGAACAGAACAGACATTCATGGAAAACCTGTGAGTGCTGGGGTCTACCTCTATCAGATCAAAACAGGGAAGTTTAGCCACACAAGAAAGATGATATTACTAAAATAAACATGAGGAATAAGGCAACAATTGCACTTTTCATTGTTACATTCATCTGGGGTTGGACCTTTGTCTGGCTGAAGCAGGCTCTTGAAGCTTCAAAGATGTATTCAACTACTGATAATACAACTGCGGTCTCCTTAATATTTGTATGTATTCGCTTTGGCTTAGCAGCATGTTTTCTCCCATTATTTGTTAAGAAAGCCCGGGTCAATATTAAGGATTTTGCTGTCTGGAAAGATGGGTTTATCTTAGCCCTGTTTATGCTTGGAGGTTTTGTTTTTCAGATGATTGGACTTGATGGGATCACACCTGCAGTATCTGCATTTTTAACAAGCCTGTATGTTATTTTTACCGCATTGATTGTGGTTATCTGGAAAAAATATGTACCAACATATACCATACTTTTTGGGGTTTTGTTAGCTACCTTTGGTGCAGGGTATATCCAGGGACCTCCAGGATTACATTTCGATTTGGCAGAATGGTTAACCGTTTTGTGCGCCTTACTGTTTGCTGGTCATATTATCGCCACAGATGTGGTCACGAAACGTAGTTCACCTATCGCTGTTACCTTCACTTCTATTCTATTAGCGGCTCTAATCTGTTTTTTTGTTTCTATTGTATATGTGTCCTTAAATCCGGGGGAGCTCCAAATTATTGGACTTTTGACGGACAGTAAATTTCTCATCCCATTGATACTGACAGCTGTCTTCGGCACCTTCATTGCTCTGACTCTAGTGAATTATTTTCAAAAACTATTGGACCCCGTTAGAGCATCGGTACTCTATGCCCTGGAACCTGTATGGGCAACCATTCTTGCCATAGGATTTGGGATGGAAAAATTTACTCTATGGCTTATATTAGGCGGATCTGCCTTGGTTGTTGGAAATATAATTGCAGAAATCGGATCATATA
The DNA here is from genome assembly GCA_003535775.1 of Fidelibacterota bacterium. Taxonomy (GTDB): domain Bacteria; phylum Fidelibacterota; class Marinisomatia; order Marinisomatales; family UBA8229; genus UBA8229. Next base: position 8,666 of record DPYO01000063.1, read on the forward strand.
AAACAGTAAAATAATCAAATTTTCTACTTTCTGCTGTTGATATTATTTTCTGAAATCTACAGGATGAAAACCGTAGTTTTTAGTTGTATAATGAAACTGATCATGTAGGATGAATAATAAATCAACGGAGATGATTTGAAATATATAATAATGAATAATTTTGTGTTGATATTCCTTGTGTTTTGTTTAATTCTATTGACATCCTGTGCATCAGTGGTAACCATTGTAGATCAGGGTGGGTTTGAACAGACAATTGAAGTAACAACGAACCCTGAAGATACCAAGGTAATTAAAGATGGAGAAATAATCGGGTTAACACCCTTTGTTTTGTCAGCCGATAGAAAATCCAACATTGCACTTACGTTTAAAAAGGAAGGGTATAAAACAGAACATATTTTTATTAACCGTAAATTAAATCTGTGGACGTTGGGCAATCTTCCATTTACGGCTTTAGTATTTCCTGTAAGTCCTATACCATTAATTCCAACAATGGGTTCGGATATATTAACAGGTAGTTTCTGGAAGTTTAATCCGGATTACATTCAAATTACTCTTGAAAAAGTTGAGCAAGAAAAAAATCTGGTTACTGTTTCTAAACCTACTGAAATGGTTCAACAAATAAATGATGAATCTATATCAATTTATGCAACTGGCAATAAATCATGGTGGATAAAAACAGTTCATAAAACATATAAAAATTATCGTGTTGTTAAATTGGAAGGGCTGAATCTTTTCATTACTGATAATTCCAATTCAGAAGAAAAAATCCGAATGGAGGATATTCATGCCCTTGCCAGCGAACCGGAATTAACATTAGATCAGGTCATAATTTGGGGTGGAATCGGTGCCTATGGAGGTGGTGCTGTTGGTTCTTTTCTTGGTTGGCCATTATTTCCCGCCTTTGGATCCGATCAGGCAGATTTAAGGGGCATACAAACAATGGGAATCCTTGGTGCTGTAGCCGGTGCTTATTATGGATATAAATGGCGTCTGGTCAGAAAGGGAGTTTCACAAATTAATGTTTCAATGAATCAATGGCCAATTGAACGAAAAAAGGAATGGATAAAATCTATTGTACTAAAGTAATAGATAAATCAAACTATTGTAGTAATTACTGTTAAATCAGCATTCAAATATGGAAATTATTCTCAATAAAATGGACTTGAGGCGCTGGAGGATCAGGGAATAAATTTTACAAATTTAAATTTCCCTAAACACATTAATCAAAACAACTTCATGAAATATTCAAAAAATCACATCTGGGAAATCATTATCAATATTATCGTTGTGTTATCGGTTCAAATTCAATACGGTCTTTTTGCTCAACCGAATGAATATAGTCTGGATTTAGTTGGACGGATCTGGTTTCCTTCCCAGGAATGGAATTCCGGAGACACAACCGGAGGTTCGGATGTCTGGGGCTACACAGCACCTGATGGCGAGGAGTACGCTATTATGGGTGTTCTTGAGGGAGTAGCCGTTGTAAGGGCTTCTGACCTGGAAGTTATTGGCATCATCCCCGGTCCGCAAAGTAACGACTACTATTACCATCGCGATATCAAGACCTATGAACATTACGCTTATGTAGTGAACGAAATGGTTGGCGTCAATTTTGGGTTAATGATTATTGATCTTCAGTATCTTCCAGACAGTTTACGCTTTGTCGGTTCGTATGTTTATCCCCAGAATGTCCGGTCTCACAATTTGTCAATTGATACAGCAAACGGTTATGCGTATATCCCAAAACAGAATTATTCCGGTTTTCGTATTGTCAGTCTTGCTGATCCTGAAAATCCGGAGGATATAAATGAAGTTAGTGTTCCCAATATTCATGATGTTTATGCTATGAATAACATCGTGTATGTTTCCGAAGGATCCAACTCTTCTTATTCAATATGGGATGTGTCGGACAAAATGAATCCTGTTATGATGGCAAGAATTGTTGTTCCCAATGGCGGCTATGCCCATAATGCCTGGCCCACTGATGACGGCAAGTATCTGATGACCACGGAGGAGACAGTGAATAAAACCGTGAAAATGTGGGATATCCGGGATATGAACAATATAAATCTTGTGGGAAATTATCTGGGAGAAAACAATCTGGCCCATAATACCCACATTATGGGAGATTTTGCTTATATCTCTCATTATACAGTTGGAGTAAAAATTGTAGATATCAGTGATCCGGGAAGCCCTGTGGAAGTGGCAGCCTATGATACCTACGGACTGCATGATGATGGAAGTTTTTACGGTTGCTGGGGTGCCTATCCATTCACTACAAACGGATATGTATATGCCAGTGATTTGGAAGGCTATCTCACTGTATTATACTTTAACCAACCTGAAACGGGGATAGAACTAACCGTTAATCATCAATCTGGCTGGAATTTGGTAGGCTTACCGGTGGATGTGGAGGATCCTTATCACATGAATATCTTTCCAGATGCTATAGAAGGAACACTCTTCTCCTTTTCAGGGGGATACAATCTGGAAAATGAATTGGATCGGGGTGATGGCTACTGGCTTCGTTTTTCTGATTCAGGTACCACTACTTTTTACGGTCAGGCACTAAATGAATTAACCATAGAATTAATGGAAAACTGGAATTTGATTTCCGGGATCTCAAGTTCAGTTCCTGCAGCCAGCATTCAAGATCCGGATGGATTAATTATCCCAGGGACACTTTAT
>DPYO01000063.1:11736-17309 GCA_003535775.1 Fidelibacterota bacterium
TACTGGATCCGTTCTTCCGGCCAAGGAGAAATAATCATTTCAGAATGATAATAGAGCAATGACGCTTCTGTTGAACTAGGTAAATTTAAGAATGTAGAAAACCCTGATCACCAGCAGAATATTTTTGTTGCTGGTTGGGGTAAAAAGGTGCGTTATAAATCTTTGGATTCTATCTTCTCCAAAATAAGCTTTTTAAGAGGTTCGATCATTTCGAAGTGTGGTGTATAAAACAGGTTTGTGTTCCCTCGGTCCGTATCTTCCCAGAAAACGGGAGTGTTGTTCTCAAGGCGTTTGAAAGTATTTTCAACTACCTGTATAAAAATATCTTTCCCTAAATAAGGGAGGTCTTCCAAAATATCTGCTATGATTTGGGTAACAAACTGCTCTTCTCCAGCCTTCAAATAGTAAAGAGCCAGAGAAATTTGAATATCTCTTACACCATCATTGGTTAGTTGGCTGTCATCCATTTCATCTCTGTCCATGTCCGGGGGTGTATCCAACTCAAGGATTTGCTCCAATAGTTCACCTTGAATTTCAATGTCCCAGGACTTTTTGTGAATATTAATGAGGATATTTTTCAGCTCTGCAGTAAGAACGGCAATAATAAAATACAGGGAATAGTTTTGTTTTGCGTGATTAAAAATCTCATTCCCATACATTCTAAAGAAGTGAAAACACTCTTTTACCAAGTCAATCTGGTGATGGCTGGCTAAGGAATTAACAAAGTTGGCATAATGGAATGCCAAGTTATAAAGATTCCGTGCTTCGTTAAAGCGTGTGGCTTGTTTGATGGCAAATCTCATCATGGTATTAAATTGGAAGATCAAAGCTTTTAACAGGGGATTATCATTACACTCTGCAGCTGTTTTCCCTACGGCTGTGAGTTCTGCTGCACATAATGATGCTAAGTCAAATTCGTTGCGATCCAGAAAAAGGACATAGGCATTTCCCAATAATCTGAAACTTTTTACTTCAAAAAATATACGGTCTTGTTCTAATTCACTTAGCTGTTTTTCCTCCACCATGGTCCGGAAAGAAATGTCGGAACGTACCACTTGAGTTATCTTGAAAAAATTTGGGTTTATGTGAGGTTTTTCTTTGACGTAAACCTGAATAGAATGGCTCATTTTTCTAATAACTTCTGCCCTGGGTTCTTTAAAACCAGTATAATCAAGGAGGTTGTCTAATTGGTTCAGGCATTCCATCAGGTATCTTTGAAATTCTTCTGTTATTTTATCTATTCTCTCTGCAGATACTTTAGAATCTTTTAAAGCGGAAATCTCAAGGAAAGCTCTCATTCTTCTGGAACCCAAGCGCTGAATATATTTAAGATTATTTTTGTGAATAATGTCAATGACATGGTTGGTTTTGGTGTACCGAAGGATATAAAAAATATACGGCATTGAAAATAAAATGCAGACTGGAAGAAACAGGTAAATATTTAGGACTGAGCTCCCAGGGCGGATTAGATCCTGGGTAAAAATCATAATAACAACTGCATGAATTGAAGACAGGACGAGGAACCAAATGTAAAACAGGCTTCTCCAGTCATGCATATACAGATCAATAAGTTTCGGTGTATTTTGCGAAGCGATAGAAATAACAATAATCAAGGTTCCTAAAACCAATCCCAATAAAGATAACCAGACCTCTGGGGCAAATTCCATGTTCACTGCGGAAAAGGCAACACCATTTGTTTGTAAAATTCTGTTAATGAGCCCAAGTAAATTGACAGAGCATAAATTAAAGAGAAAATCCAGAAGAACAATTGAGAAGAAAACGATGACAAAACTGGTTAATGACCGGTAATGATCCAGTAAAATACTGGCGCGATAAAAGTAATATTTTAAACGGCGGTTCATCTCGTATTGATTTTCATTTATTCTGGTATTAGGGTGTTTAAATGGATATTACTCAAAATTACAAAATCATTACAACGGATTGTTTTTTTTGACTCCCTGGATATTAAGAGAAAAAGTGCCCAATATGTGTAATCAATTTTATGATAGCCTTCTTTGGTAGATTTTATTTTCTCTGTAAATTTATCCTGCACGGTTTGATATAGAAAAATGGCACATAATCCACTCATTGCAATTGTTGGTCGCCCTAATGTAGGAAAATCTACGTTTTTTAACCGGATGTTAAAAAGCCGGAAAGCCATTGTGGACTCCCAAGAGGGGATTACCCGGGACCGGATATATGGGACCATTGATTGGGCGGGGTATCCACTGGAGTTTGTTGATACTGGAGGGTATATACCCGATGATATGGACGTTCTGAATGCTGCGGTTCGGAAACAGGCTCAAGCAGCCATAGAAGAAGCCGAAATGATCCTATTTATGGTTGATGGAAGAGTTCCTCCTACATCCAGCGACTCATTACTGGCTCAATTTGTTCGGGAATCGGGAAAACCACATCTTTTAGCAGTAAATAAATGTGATTTAAGGAATCAGGATGACCAATGTTATCTTTACTATGAATTGGGATTTGAAACCGTTTTGCCCATTTCTGCTTTGAATGGACGTTTGACTGGAGATCTTTTGGATGTAGTAATCGAGAAACTTAAACTGGGCCAGAAAGTATTTTCCGACAAAGATCAGAAAGTATTGCGATTAGCTATTATAGGGATGCCCAATGTAGGAAAATCGTCTTTGACAAATGCTCTATTAAAAAAAGAGCAAACGATTGTAACCCCAATAGCAGGAACGACGCGGGATTCTATTGATACAACGCTCCGCTGGTATGGAAAAGATATTATACTGGTGGATACAGCGGGATTAAGGAAAAAATCAAAGGTTGAAGATAATATTGAATATTACAGTAATGTTCGGACATACCAGGCAATTAGCCGGGCTGATGTTATTTTAGTTATGCTGGATGCAAATAAGGGTGTGATGAAACAGGACAAAACTATTGCCCAATATGTAATTCAGAAGGGTAAAGGGCTAGTCATAGTTGTAAATAAGTGGGATTTAGTGACAAAGAATTCCAGCACATTAAAGGAGTTTCAGAGGAAAATCACACACCAGTTTAAGGCGCTTGATTATTATCCCTCTCTTTTTATTTCTGCTCTTACGAAACAACGGGTATCAAAAGTGCTGGATTTTGTATGGAACGTATATCAGGCCCGGCAGCAAAAAATCAACACAAAGGATTTGAATTCCTGGCTGGAAAAGGTACAAAGAATTAAGGCACCTCCGGCACCAAAAGGAAAGGAGATAAAGATTAAGTTTATAACACAGGTGAATGTATCTCCGCCCATTTTTGCATGTTTTTGTAATTACCCAAAACTGATGCCCGCTTCCTATCAAAGATTTATCGAAAATCAATTCAGGAAAAGCTTCAATTTCGAAGGTGTTCCCTTAATATTTTCTTTCAGAAAAAAGTGAAGGTCACTCCAGGTGAACAATCTGAGGGATCTTTTAAAGAAAAACGGTCAGAATTTATTGCTGTCCTGGCTCCTGTCTCATCGGTGGACCATGTTACTCAGGTGCTGAAAAGATTCAGAAAAAAATATCACTCCGCAAGTCATATCTGCTGGGCTTACTGCATTAATGTGGACGAATCTTTGATCGAAAATTCTTCGGATGGAGGTGAACCGGCAGGTACGGCGGGAATTCCAATTTTGAATGTACTTCGAAAAAATCAAATTGTGAATGGGGCTTTATACGTCATTCGGTATTTTGGGGGAGTTAAACTTGGTAAGAGGGGTTTGATAAATGCCTATAAAAAAGGAGCCGAGCTTGCAGTTGACCATGCAAAACTTGAAGATTGGAGTGGAATAAAAATCCTTCATTTGAAGTGTCCGCTTGATTTCTATGGAAAACTTTCTAATCTCCTGGATAAATTTAAAGGAAAAGTATTGAATGACAACTCAGGGGGAGCCTTGTGCTGGAAGGTGGAAATGCCTGCGTATTGTGTAGATCTTTTTTGCGAACAAGTTGATTTATTTACAAAAGGACAAGCAACCTGGAATTTTAAAAGTGCCGGTATATAATAAATCTCTAAATAAATGAGGTGATAATGAAAAAATTATGGAATATATTTTTCCTGGGTATTTTCTTTCTCAATCTGTGTTGGAACCAGGATGTTGCTTCCCTCACAGTATCATTCTGGAATGTGGAAAATTTATTCGACATGATAGATGATCCGGAAAAAAATGACAATGAATTTTCAATTGGAGGGAAGAAAAACGTTACTCAAGAGATTTACGCTTTGAAATTAGTACATTCTGCTGAAGTACTGGCAGATCTTGATGCGGATATTCTTGGAATTTGCGAAGTTGAAAACAGGTTTATGATGGAGGAATTAAACAAAGCTTTTACCGGAAGAAATTATAAAATAATCCATTATGATTCACCGGACAGGCGTGGAATTGACTGCGCACTGTTTTACGATGAATCAAAATTTACAGTTCTGAAATCCAAGCAGATAAAAAATACTTTATCTTCAGGGAAACCAACACGGGATATAGTGTATGTTAAGGGTCAGTTCGGTGAAGAAATACTTCATATATTTGTAAATCACTGGCCTTCTAATTACGGCGGAAGGGAGCAAGCAATCCCAAAACGGGCAGAAACAGCCAGGTTTGTGAGAGAAAAAGTAGAAAAAATCCTCAATGAAGATCCAAAGGCAGAAATCCTTCTCATGGGTGATTTCAATGAGGGACCCAACGAACAAAACATTCAATACCTGGCGAAAGATATACTCATTAATCTCATGGAACCTTTCATAGGGAAGAAGGGAGTGGGAACTTATGTGTACAGGGGACAGGACAGCTTGCTGGATCAATTTATTGCAAGCAGCGGATTACTGGATGACCAAGGCTTGAAAATTGAGGATAATTCTGTCTCAATTCTTGATCTGCCAAAGTACAGAGAGCAAAGGGGGAAATATCAACATTATCCATTCAGGTTTTGGGCAGGGGAGAAGTTATTAGGAGGATATTCAGACCATTTGGCTATTTCTGTAGAAATAAACTTGATTCAATGACGAAATAAAGATATTTGAGTCGTTGCTTTTTCTTGTAGAAACTCCTAATATTGACTCCGTTTTTTGAAGATGAATACCAAGAGATCGCGGGGTGGAGCAGTCTGGTAGCTCGTTGGGCTCATAACCCAAAGGTCGCTGGTTCGAATCCAGCCCCCGCTACAAAGAATAAACCCTAATTTCCCGATAAGAAATTGGGGTTTTTATTTTCATCTTTGTATTCGTTTGGTTTTGTTTCATAATGTTTGTTTTGCTACACTATTACTACATTATTATCCAATGAACTTGCTATAAGTAGGTATTTGATTTACATAACTGCTTGCAAGGTCGAAATTGGGACGCGTGTAGATCTTGTAAGCTTCGCTTGATGCTTGTGCCAACAAAACCTTACGGTCTTCAATTTCCTACCCAAACTACCTTACTCGTTTATAAGACGTTGATTTCAACATTAAATATCACTTTCAAGTTATTTTATAGACCCGTCTAATGTTGAATAAGTGGCTGTTTAGAGGTAGATTTTATCTGCCTTTTTTAGGTAAATGATATGAAAAAGACAGTACTACTTATAGTACCTCTATTGTTTC
>DPYO01000063.1:17640-19257 GCA_003535775.1 Fidelibacterota bacterium
TCTTTTTTTGAGTTGTGAGGATAAAAAGGAAAAGGATTGTGCAGGTGTTGAAGGTGGAAACAACATTTGTGGGTGTACTGATAGCACTGCCACAAACTATGACAATACTGCTACTTTTGATGACGGTAGTTGTTACTCTGAATCAGATGATTTTGACCAATTAGGACTATTGAAGCAAGAAATTATTAATATTATTGGTGTACCTATTTGTAATGATTATAACAATTGTAGATTCATTGGTTTGGGTGCTAAGCCATGTGGAGGACACTGGGAATATCTGGTGTATTCTATTGCAACCGTTGATTCAATATTGCTAATTAACAAAGTGAATGAATATAACGAACTTAATGACACATTTAATGTTCGTTATGGATGGGTATCTGATTGTATGATTGTCGAACCCCCCAATAATATTTCTTGTGATAATGGTATTTGCGGCGGTTAGTAACCCTCCAAATTGATTCCTCTGGGTAAATTGAAGAGGTAAAATCCCCACCCAACCTTTGGGCCTCACTCCTCTTGTTTTATATGTTATATTCTACTCTCACACCAAACAGGTAAACAGGTTGATTTGTGACTCAAATCACAAACACTAGAGAGATTAATATTTCCCTTTTTTATATATAGAATAATTTCCTAAAATTAATGGACTCTTCTAATACACAATTAAATTTAAAAAGTAATTCACCTCAAATATTCAAATGAGATTTACTTTTATCTTTTGTGTTAATTAATATCTTAAAGGAGGCTGTGATGAAGAAATTGACGATTTTAAACGTTATTATTTTGTTAGCATTTTCGTTATTAAATGCTACAATAATTCATATCCCTGCAGACTTTTCCACTATTCAAGATGGAATAGATGTATCCGTTGACGGTGATACGGTTCTTATTGCACAGGGGATTTATTATGAGAATCTAATTCTTGAAAAAGAAATAGTGCTCGCCAGCCACGCTATATATGATGACCTTGATTCCGATTGGCTCAATAATGAGAACATTACTGGGACCATAATCAGTGGTGCACAGGAGCCAAGCGATCCTAATATGGGAAGTTGTCTGGTTATCCGTGGCAGTGGCTGGGGCTACACCGGAAATCCTGAGCCGGAGATCATAGGGTTAACATTCCAGGATGGCGACGGGACATCTTTGATTGTAGATAACTGTGGTGTAATTCTTAAAGAACGATCCGGTGGCGCTATCCTGATGTATAAAGCCTACCCAACCATAATGTACAATCGATTCATAAACAATGGTCACGATACTGATAATTCGAGAGCTTCAGGAGGCGGTCGAAAGGGAGGTGCAATGAGTCATTATTCCGATGATGGTATTGAGTTTGATGAAGACAGGAATTCTTCAAGCTGGAATAATAACCGGAATAGTAAAACAATCGGAGAATATATATTCGGCAATCCTGACGATGTGGCTGCCTATAACAATGGGATAAATCTTCAGAAGATTCATGAGAGTAAACAGCCAAAGGACCCATCCTCTTTTAATAAACAGGAAAAGATGCTGATCGCATCGCGTGACCTTGATTTTGTTCCTGGAGATGGAGCCAGAGGCGATTTGAATATATATATGTATGATGCCTATGGCGATGGTTGGAACGGA
>DPYO01000068.1:0-1871 GCA_003535775.1 Fidelibacterota bacterium
CCACGCCCGGAATTTGTAGCCCTTGTAGGTGACGCAGGCGGTTCTTACAATGTTCCAACGTTTTATGAAGATTGGGGTCATGATTATTATGGGGACTGGTGTGAAGGCGACCATCCCTATTCCCAGCTGGATGGAGATGATTTACTCCCGGAAGTTCTGGTAGGGCGAATATCCGTCCGTTCATCTTCGCATATATCAAATGTAGTGAATAGAATCATCAACTATGAAAAGGCAACCTACCTGGGAAGCCTGAATAATTTTTATGAACGGGCTGCCATTGTAGGTGATCCAAGCGAATCAGGTCTTTCAACCGTGATTACTGCCCGTTACGTGGAAAATATTATGGAATCCTACGGAATGGAAGATATCAACCTGAAAATATCCGGAAGCAGCTGGACCTCCTGGATGGAGAATCAACTCGACGAGGGAGTATCTTATTTTCAATACCGTGGTTTTTATGGGGTGAGTGGTTTTGATACTGGGGATATAGATGATGTAAATAATGGCCATAAGCTTCCTTTTGCCACCGTGCTGACTTGCGGGACTGGTTCTTTTGCCGAGCAAAACACCTGTTTGTCTGAAAAATTTTTAAGGGCAGGTTCTGCATCAAACCCAAGAGGTGCTATTGCTGCGGTATGTACCGCTACCGGTAATACTCATACTATGTTCAACAATATTATTGCTATGGGAATTTACGATGGTCTTTTCCCGAAAAATCTTGGAACAGCAGGTGCAGCCCTTGCAAATGGGAAGTTGACATTATTTAGTGCTTATCCCACAAACCCATATCATTGGGTTGATGCGTTTACTCAGTGGAATAGTCTTATGGGCGATCCAGCCACCCATTTGTGGACCGATACTCCAACAGTATTAAGTGTTATCCATCCCCTTGTGTTATCTTTTGGAACGAATTTTGTGGACATAGCGGTCTATGATGAAGATGAAAATCCTGTTGAGGATGCTATGATAACTTTACTGATGGGTGATGATATAATTTTTACCTCCGGGTATACAGACGAAGAAGGCTCACTTACCATGAATCTGGATTATGTCTCCAATGGAACTATTTCAATCACAGTAACAAAACAAAACTGTAAACCATATGAAAATACAATTATCTTACATTCTGATGGAGCTGTTGTAAATCTTGATAATGAACTTAATATGCAGATACATGATGACGATGATGGGATTGTAAATCCCGGTGAACAATTTGGTTTGTCTATTCCTATCAAGAACTATGGGACGGAGAATGTCTATGGAATTTCGGCTACACTCCAGTCATTTTCCGAATTTGTCACGATTTCCGATGCAACTGTGGATTATGGTGATCTACTTCAGGGCGAATCTGAATTTGGAGATGATTTTGCAATTACATTGTCTGAAACTGCTATTGACCATGAAGATATGAAATTAAGGTTAACCATCGTTGATAATGCCAGTAATGAATGGAATGCCGTCATTCCCATTGATGTTTCCGGTGGCTATCTTGTCTCTACTGGCATATTTATCCAGGGAGGGGGAATTGGTCCCGGTGAAACAAAGAGTGTTTCAATAACTCTTTCAAACCGGGGTCCAATCTCCACCGGACAGGTATTTGCTAGCTTGAGTTCTGGCTCATATGCAATAACTGTTGTGGATGGTTCCGGTGCCTGGGGGGATATCCCGCCGGGGCAATCAGTCCAGTCAACTGATTCGTTCACAATTTCAGCTTCTAATGAAATTATTAATGGTACGGTTTTGTCACTTTCCTTGAACATACAATCAGACGAAGGCTATAACCGTGTGGAAATCATTCCTATACATATCGGCGAAGTCACAGAATCGGATCCGCTGGGCCCGGACAGTTATGGGTATTATATTTATGATTC
>DPYO01000068.1:2196-3667 GCA_003535775.1 Fidelibacterota bacterium
GGGATACAGGCTATGAATTAGCACCGGCTTATGATTGGATCGAAATTGAGTCTATTGGTACAAACCTTGATATTTACGATCCAGGTCGGGGAAGGGGAGCCTGTTCGCTAAATAACAACATGCTTTGTGACAGTGATTATGATTGTGATCCATGGGGTGGACAATATTATGGGACCTGTGAATATTTTGAAACTACTGTGGATGTTGAGCTGCCATTTTTATTTTCCTTTTATGGTGTCCAATATTCTTCAATCAGCGTGTCTTCCAATGGCTGGATAGCATTTGGACATTCTGAACTGGAGAGCTTCAGGAATTATCCTGTTCCCGGTGCCGGGGGACCATCGCCTATGGTGGCAGTGTTCTGGGATGATTTGAAGACAAGTAATGGGGGAGACGTGTACAGTTATGATTTTGATGGAGAATTTATGGTTATCCAGTGGACTGATATGCGTACTGAGGATGCTAATTCACTGGAGGATTTTCAGCTTATCTTATATAATAATTCAGTTCTACCCTACGGGGATGGGGAAATGAAACTCCAGTACAAGACATTCAATAACACTACCAATGGGAGCTTTGGCGGATACACACCGGAACATGGCGGTTACTGCACTGTTGGCATTGAAAACCATAACTGTACGACAGGACTGGAATATACCTTTGATAATGAATATCCTGTAGCAGCCAGGACAATAGTTGACCAGTCAGCCTTGTTTATTACCACAAGACCTGCTTTTGAAATCAACGAAACCACCATAACTGTTTCGAACTATTCCGGGTGGAACATAGTCGGTTTGCCGGTTGATGCGAATGATGCAAATTATCTCTCCATATTTCCAAATGCCATTAATAATACCCTTTATTCCTATGATGGCAGCTATACGCAGGAGGAAAACCTGGCTTTAGGGACAGGATACTGGCTTCGTTTCAGCGAAGTAGGCGAAAACCAGATTGTTGGACTTCCTATTAATTCGCTGTCAATTGCAATACAGGAAGGCTGGAACCTTATTTCTGGCATCACATCAACAGTTGAGGCTGGCGGGATTATTGATCCTTCCGGGCTTATTGTGCCGGGGACAATGTACAATTATAATGAAAATGGCTATGCAAATGTGAGTACTCTTGAACCTGGAATCGGATATTGGATACGATCCTTTGGAGATGGGACCATTATTCTTCAAAGTTCACGCACCTCAAAAGTTAATGATCCTGTCAGTATAACGTCAGATATGGAAACAATGAATAAGATCAGGTTTAATGGTGCAGAACTGTATTTTGGAGCGACAATTACTGAAAATGAGAAGCTGAGTTACAGTCTTCCACCCAAACCGCCAATTGGCGGCAAGGACATTCGTTTTTTTGGAGATACTAAGCTTTGTACTTCGGATGATTGTTTGATTGAAGTGATGAATGATAAGCAACCTCTGGTTGTTGAATGTGCTATAAAAGATGGTGAGGTTTGGGAGTTATC
>DPYO01000211.1:0-3906 GCA_003535775.1 Fidelibacterota bacterium
GGATGCGGTGAATAATCATGGGTCGGTGATCTAGCACCCCATTCAGTCCTTGAAATGATCACCGGTTTAGGTAAATCAGTTTCTACCTGTTTCCTTGTCACATCGCCTTCAGGGTATTCCTCCAGGTCAGGAAGAAATATTCCTGAAGTAATTATTTCTGGCAAACCAACTTGAGAAATGACTTTATACTCAAACATTACAGATGTTTTGCATAGCTCATCACGAATATATATTATACTCCTTTCAGAATCAGATATGTTGATTAACTTTCCTTGTATCCATCCCGTTAAGTTTCCCTCCACATCAAGAAAGCGAAATAACGCTTCCATCTCCAGTGTAGATTTATCCAGAAGCACTGCTACACCCTCTGGCCTATCTTCAGATGAGTAGGTCTCTGATCTTCCCGTAAGCACAAACCGGTCTTCCAACTTTTCCGCTTGGATAACATGACTTGGAATTATAAGGGATATGTCTTCCAATTGACCATACAATAATCCTCCAGCCAGCAGTACAGTTAAAATAATTAACAATGTTTTATTGCTACGAGACATGGATAAAAGTTAGAAAAATGAATCTTAACATATTAGACCAAAAAAGCAAACTTGTTCACACATTCGTATAATAAACATCTAACTTATTTTTTCTTTCCTTAACCTTAATCATTGACTAAATCGTTATAATAATCTGCGTTAAATTGCCCCAGTTAATTTACTTGGTAGACCAATGAATAGGCACCCGTTATATTATCTAATTCAAAATTCAACGCTGATGTCATCATTGGCAAAGAATTATGGCACCCCACTCTATATTTACTCAGAAAAGAGGTTATTGGCAAATCTTGATCGGTTGAACAATGCCTTGAAAACCAACTTTAATAAATACCACATTTGCTATGCTCTAAAGGCAAACAGTAATCCAGCACTGATTACGAAAATGAAGAACCATCTCACGTCTCTAGGGGCAGACTGCTCCAGTCCCGGGGAACTTCACGCTGCAAAATTAGGTGGTATTGACCACCATGAATGCATTTACACCGGTAATTATGAATCACAGGAAGATTTACAGGCAGCTTATAATTCCGGCTGTCATATAAACCTGGATGATATTAATTCTTTTCACAGATTAACAAAAATTGGGATTCCTGATGAAATTTCATTTCGTCTTAACCCCGGGTTTGGCAAAGGAACATTTTCCCAGATAATAACAGGAGGAGAAAATGCAAAATTTGGTGTCCCGGATTACGATATAGTGAATGCGTATCGCACGGCAAAGAACGCTGGTGTAAAAAGATTTGGAATTCAATGCATGACCGGCTCAGGCATATTGGATCCGGACTATTTCTCGGCTTTGATAAAAGATATTCTTAAGAATACGAATGTAATTCATCAGGAACTTGGCATACGGATGGACTACATCAGTTTGGGAGGCGGATTTGGCATTCCTTACCAGGACGGAGAGACTCCTTTGGATTTTGATCGAGTGTTCAAGAAAGTCGGCGATGTGTTCAATGCACATTTTAAAAAGGATGCAAAACCATCCTTTTGGATCGAGCCAGGAAAATCTGTAGTGGGTGATACTGGACTACTATTGACCAAGGTAACTGGGATCAAAAAGAGCTATAAGACCTTCATCGGCCTGGATGCAGGGATGGAAACATTAATGCGTCCCGCTTTATACGGTGCCTATCACCGAATATATAAAGTGGGAGTACCGGATGCAAAATCAACAAATATGGTGGACATAACAGGTCGTATATGCGAAAATACTGATCGACTAGCTGTAGATCGCCTCTTCCCAAAAGTTTCTGAAGGTGATTTGATTGCCATTATGGATACCGGGGCTTATGGATATGCTATGGCGCACCAATTTAATACGAGACCCAGGCCAGCAGAAGTTCTCATTAATGGGGAGCAAAGCTGCCTGATTCGAGAGCGTGAAACCATTCAAGATATATTCAGGACCTGTGATGTTTAAATTAACTTCACTCATTCTCCTTATTCATGTAATTGGTTTTTCACAAGATCATCCAGGAAGCCATCAGATGCAATTAGAACAGTATAAAACGAAACCTGATCCGCCTGTTGATAAGGTGCACGTACTGACAGGATTGGATGTGCTTCTTGATAAAAAGATGGATTTGATCCAAGGAAAATCGGTTGCATTGGTCACCAACCATACCGGTATTGACAAACTGGGAATGCCAAATTATAAGCATCTCATCTATATGAAGGATGTTGATTTAAAAGTGATTTTTTCCCCCGAGCATGGGTTATTCGGCGAAGCTGGCGCTGGAGAAAAAGTGTCCTACACGGAAAAAGATTCTGGATTACCAAAAGTGATCAGTCTTTATGGCAGTATGCGAAAACCAACCGCTGAAATGTTATCCGATATTAATTTGATCATTTATGACATCCAAGATATCGGAACACGTTTCTATACCTATATAACAACATTAGGTCTGGTCATGGAAGTGGCGGGAGAATTAGATATTCCTGTCCTTGTTTTGGATAGGCCAAATCCAATCCGGGGTGACATTATTGAAGGCCCTATCTTGAATTTAGAATTCCAATCCTTTGTTGGATACTATCCAATTTCAATAAGGTATGGCGGCACGGTAGGAGACCTTGCAAAAAAGATCATCAAACAGAATTGGATCCCTAAGGTTCCAGATTTGACTGTGATTCCGCCGGAGGGCTGGGATCATCACTTGTGGTTTGATGAAACTGACCTGCCCTGGGTAAGTCCATCACCGAATATACCAGATCTTGAAACGGCAATCATTTATCCCGGGATGTGTTTGATAGAGGGTACAAACATTAGTGAGGGTCGGGGCACTCCCAATCCATTTAAATGGATTGGAGCACCCTGGATTGATGGACAGAAGCTCTCTCAAACATTGAACAAATTCAAATTGCCGGGAGTTGTTTTTGTCCCAGTTTCCTTTACCCCTGTCTCAATTCCCGGGAAATCTGTCAATCCGAAATTTGAGAACCAAAAATGCAGTGGTGTTGAGGTCAGGATAATAGATCGAAATGAGTACAAAAGTGTCGATACTGGCGTTATGACTTTATTTGCATTATTCAACACGGCTCCGGAAAAATTCGAATTTCGGGAAAATCACTTAAATCGTTTATGGGGCAGTAATGAACTTTATATAGCACTAAAAAACGGAACTCTTCCGCAAACGAAGATCTATCAAAAGATTACTGGAAAATAATCAGATAATATAAAATTTATATAAGAAGGATTAAATAATAATACCTATTGACACTCTATTGACATATTTCAATCGTCCAAAATCAACATAGGAATAATCAATTCTTAAGATAGCCTGAGTTCCCCAGAGACGATAATGTAATCCTCCGCCAAGTGTTAGTCCTTCCTCTGCATTTTCTCTAAAAAGGTTTGCATGCCCACCGCGTAAAAAGAATGTCTCTCCCACAGCAAGTTCAAAACCTGTATTTACTGCTTCTGTGTTATCATTTGGGTGAAGTGCATCGATGGCATAGCTTAGCCGCAATGCTTTTGTTCTTACTAGCTCACCCGATAAGCCGACGCGAAATATTAGTGGAAGCGGGAAAGCATCAGTTTCATAAAGTGCGTTTATAAACTCGACATTCCCCTGATTAATAAGATCCGGGTCTACGCTCAGTTTCTGATCTCTTCCGGTCATACGCAATTCACCACCGTAGTTTGCAAGGCTGGCTCCAAGGCGAATGCCTTTAAACGGAGTAACAAATAATGCCCCCAGGTCCATTGCAAATGTATTGGCATGAGAGTGCCAGATCGTTTGCTGTATAAATTTAATATTTCCGCCAATACTGAATTTATCTGTTAGCTTCCTTGCAAAAGACAGGTTAATCGCTAAATCCTGAGCACCCCAATACTCACCTGTTCCTTCCGGTT
>DPYO01000211.1:4307-4848 GCA_003535775.1 Fidelibacterota bacterium
CCGGAGTGGAAGAGCCAACCCAAGATAGTGAAAACCAACGCCAGCCAGCCAGTCATTATTAACAAACATGGTCTCTATTCTCTTTACATTTGCAAGACCAGCTACATTCCAAAAAATGGAACTGACATCGCCCTCCATGGCGGTAAAAGCATTTCCCATTGCTGTAGCACGGGCATCAACACCAATTTTCAGGAACTGTGCAGCAGTGGTCCCTGACTTTGTCATTGTTTGCGTGTTATCCAATTGCCCATAAACCATGTTAGTATACGTGAGAACAACCATTGTCAGGACAACGATAAAAAAACCTTTATTTATGTGAAATGTTTTCATAATTCCAATTCCTGGTGTTCTATTATTTGATCACCGCAAAACGACCGATTTTTTCTCCTAACTCTCCAGCGTCGACGTGGAAGAGGTACACTCCATAGGCTATGGGGAAATTATCATTCGTGGTGAGATCCCAGTACTCTTTCCCATCGTCAATTGTCGATTGGTGAGTCAGTGTATTCACCAATTCACCTGACATTGTATAAATCCGAAT
>DPYO01000211.1:5217-5376 GCA_003535775.1 Fidelibacterota bacterium
CGCGGTCCTCTATCCCTGGGATTCTGCCTGTCTAACTGTTCCAGGACATTCATCACAACGTAAGGATTAGGGACAACAGATATTCTATCCAAATCACTTCTTCCCAGTTCTTTATCTATTCGGGAAGCCGTTGTAACAAATGTAAATACATCCTCAACA
>DPYO01000256.1:0-757 GCA_003535775.1 Fidelibacterota bacterium
CGTTAATCAATTTCATTATCGCTCCGGCTTTGGCTATAACCGGTATTGGATGTTTTTATAATGAAAAGAATTAATTATGAGAATGGAAACAGAAAACCGTTTCGCAAAAGCCAACAGAATATATTATTTTTTAGATTTTTTGATTTGAATCCCCAACTCATCCAACTGTTCTTTTGATACATTACTAGGGCTTCTATCCATGAGAGATGTTGCTGAAGTTGTTTTGGGGAACGCAATCACGTCACGGATATTTTCTGTTCCTGCTAAAAGCATTACCAAGCGATCAAAGCCAAATGCAATTCCGCCGTGGGGTGGCGCACCATAAGTCAAGGCTTCTACTAAAAAGCCAAATTTTTCGATCGCTTCTTCCCGGCTTAATCCGAGCAAAGAGAAAACTTTTTCCTGCACTTTTGGTGAATGAATTCGAATAGAGCCACCGGCAATCTCATATCCATTTAAGGTTAAATCATAGCCACGACTCAAAGTGTTGGATGGATCCGAATCCAGCATATCAACATCTTCTTCTCTTGGTGCGGTGAATGGATGGTGCATAGCAATAAATCGGTCTGCCCCTTCATCATATTCGAACATGGGAAATTCTGTCACCCAAACCGGCTTAAAATCATCTTTGTTTGTTAACGCTTCACGTTTGGCAATTGCCACACGGAGCTGGCCTAAAGCATTCAGAGTAACGGATAAATTATCGCCAATCATGAATAAAATGTCACCATCATTCACACCTAATATTTCACACATG
>DPYO01000256.1:1151-3177 GCA_003535775.1 Fidelibacterota bacterium
CCCTTTCATCCACGCCAGGCCTTTGGCCTTGTATTTTTTAACGAAATCTGTGAATTCATCAATATTCTTTCGTGAATATTTAGCACCGCCTTCCACCACAAGGCCTTTCACTTTTTCAGCAGATTTGAAGGCATTAAAGTCTGAAGCATCTGTGAAGTCTTTCACATCTTGAAGTTTCATGCCATAACGAAGATCCGGTTTATCGGAACCATAGATTTCCATGGCTTCAGCATATGTTAATCTTGGGAAAGGATTGGGTAGATCAACACCACGTACCGATTTAAAAACATGACAGGTCAACCCTTCCATGTGAGCAAAAATGTCTTCTTCATCTATAAAAGACATTTCGATATCAATTTGGGTGAATTCCGGCTGGCGGTCTGCCCGAAGATCTTCATCCCGAAAACATTTTACGATTTGGAAATAGCGGTCATAATTAGCGATCATAAGAATCTGTTTATAGATCTGGGGTGATTGGGGCAGTGCGTAAAATTTTCCCGGATGAATCCGACTGGGAACCAAATAGTCCCGAGCGCCTTCCGGTGTGGATTTCATTAAAATCGGCGTTTCTATTTCTACAAAATCTTGACCGGACAAATATCCTCGAACGGCTTGATAGGTGTCATGACGAATCAGCATATTCCGCTGGAGTTCTTCCATCCGAAGTTCAAGATAGCGATACTTTAAGCGAAGGTTTTCTTCAGCACTGTCCCTGTCTGACAATACAAACGGCAACGGCGCCGCTTCATTCAGCATAATATATTCCGTAACGGCGACTTCGATTTCACCGGTTTCCATATTTGGATTTATTGCCGATTCAGCCCGATCTCTCACTGTTCCCCGGACAGACAAGACATCTTCCATAGACAATTTTTTCACCGCTTCAAAATCACCGGTAAAAGAATCAGCATCAAAAATAATTTGCGTTTTACCGTAACGGTCCCGGAGATCCACAAAAACCACCTGTCCATGGAGGCGAACTGTATTCACCCAGCCGTTTAGGTTAACAGATTTCCCACTGTGGGATTTTCGTAATTCGCCGTTTGTATGTGTCCGTTTAAACATATCTTAATTTATCAGGTTTTTTATTAATTAGTTCAAAAACAAAAAACTCGAAACAATAACCGTTTCGAGTTTTCTGTTTAAAATTTCATTTTTTTGAAAAATTATCTTTTTGAAACTCGTAAACGATTAATGGCCCGCATCAAGGATGCTTCTATACGAGCATCATCCATTTCTGAATCTTGTTCAGATTTGCGTTGAGTCGCCCGTTCTAAAGATTTTTCGGCGCGATCAGCGTCAATTTCGGATGCCGTCTCCACGGATTCAACCAACAGTTTCACTTTGTCTTTCATGATTTCTGAAAAACCGCCACTTGTGGCCAAGAATTCATCTTTGCCATCTCGCGTGACTTTGATCTCTCCAACCGCCAATGCAATGATCCCTTCACGATGGTTTGCCATTACGCCGAATGAACCATCCAGTCCGGGACAGCGAACATAGCTCACTTGTCCTTCGTCCAGTTCGCGGATTGGTGTTACAATTTCAAGATTGAAATTGCTCATCAGGCAGCAGACTTCTTATGCTTTTCAAAAGCTTCATCCAAAGTGCCAACATAGGCAAATGCATTTTCCGACAGTTCATCTGCTTCACCATTTAGGATAGCTTCAAATCCGGAAACCGTATCTTCCAGGCTCACATATCGACCGGGAGTTCCGGTGAATTGCTCCGCTACAAAAAATGGTTGAGACATGAATTTTTGAATCTTGCGAGCCCGTGAAACCGTAATCTTATCATCATCGGATAATTCATCCATCCCAAGAATTGCAATAATATCCTGAAGATCTTTGTATTGCTGGAGCACGGACTGGACTTGGCGCGCCACGTTATAATGACGATCGCCAATGATTCGCGGATCAAGAATTCTTGATGTAGAAGCCAGTGGATCCACAGCAGGATAAATGCCCAATTCTGCAATTTTCCGTTCAAGAACCGATGTGGCGTCCAAGTGTGCAAATGCTGTTGC
>DPYO01000256.1:3557-7612 GCA_003535775.1 Fidelibacterota bacterium
GTAATCGAACCTTTCTTCGTTGAGGTAATTCGTTCTTGCAAGTCGCCCATTTCTGTGGACAGCGTTGGCTGATATCCCACAGCGGAAGGCATCCGACCCAACAGTGCGGACACTTCGGAACCGGCTTGTGTGAAACGGAAAATGTTATCAATAAATAAAAGTACGTCACGGCCTTCTTCATCGCGAAAATATTCCGCCATGGCCAACCCACTTAATCCCACACGGAGACGTGCTCCCGGCGGTTCATTCATTTGACCAAAAACCATGGTCGTTTTATTAATCACACCGGATTCGGTCATTTCGTTGTAAAGGTCATTTCCTTCCCGAGTTCGTTCACCCACACCGGCAAAAACGGAAAATCCACCGTGTTCCGTAGCAATATTCCGAATCAATTCCTGGATCAATACTGTTTTTCCTACACCGGCACCACCGAATAATCCTGTTTTACCGCCTTTTGTGTAGGGCTCCATGAGATCCACAACTTTGATCCCTGTTACCAGGGGCTCCGTGGACGTTGCCAAGTCTTCATGTTTTGGGGCTGATCGGTGAATTGGATATTTCTTTTCTGTAATACATTCACCTTTTTGGTCAATGGTATTTCCAAGAACGTCAAATAAACGTCCTAAAGTATTTTGGCCAACGGGCACTGAAATGGGTGATCCCGTGTCTTCAGTAACGTGGCCCCGAACCAAGCCATCTGTCGAATCCATAGCAACAGTTCGAACGACTCCGTCTCCCAAATGTTGTGCAACTTCCAGGACTAAAAGTCCATCATCACCACGATCAACATTGAGTGCATTATAAATATCAGGGACATGGCCGTCTTCAAATACGACGTCAACCACCGCTCCCATTACTTGTGAGATTTTTCCATTATTTGACATAAAAGGATGTTCCTTATGCGTTTAACCTAAAGCTTCGGCGCCACCGACAATTTCCAGCATTTCTGTCGTAATTGTAGCTTGACGAGCTTTATTGAATTGTAATGTAAGATCCTTGATCATATCTTGGGCATTTGAAGTGGCATTTTCCATAGCCAACATTCTAGCTGCCTGTTCACTGGCATATGATTCAAGTAAATATTTCCACATCTGAACATTCAGATGTCGAGGTATTAAAGATAATACTAATTCTTCCTTGGATGGTTCGTATAAGCGATCTTGAGGGATACTGCTACTTTCTTCATAGATAAGAGGTAGCAACACTTCTGATCTCACTTCCTGCTTCCCAACATTAATAAAGTAGTTGTACACCACGTGAATCTCGTCCACCTTGCCGCTGGTGAAATGGTCTATGATGCTGCGACCTATAATCATGGCGCTGTCATATTCCATTTCGGCCCAGAAATCAACATGACTTGTAATAATAGTGTATTCGCGGCGCTTGAAATGATCCCGGGCTTTTTTCCCGATACAGAACAGATCCACATTTTCTTTACCAAAAGAATCAATTTCATTTTGGGCAATTTTCAGCAAATTAGTATTGAATGCACCGGCAAGTCCACGGTCAGCAGAAACAACCACATAGGCTTTTCGCTTGACCTCCCGAACATCCAAAAGTGGAAGCATATCCCGATCCACATCCGGTAACAAATGGTGAATCACGTCTGTCAATGAATTACTATAAGGTCGTGATTGTTCCATCCGTTCCTGAGCACGACGCATTTTTGCAGCTGACACCATTTTCATAGCTTTAGTTACTTGTTGGATGCTTTTCACCGATTTTATACGGTCACGAATGTCCTTAAGATTTGCCATTAATTAATTCGCATTGAATCCCGCTTTAAATTCAACAATCGCTTTTTCAAGAGTCAGGGAACATTCATCTGAAATTTTCCCTTCTTTCACAATAGATGCGAGAGAATCTGCCGCATTTGCTTCAAGATATTCAAATAATCCAGTTTCAAATTCCAAAACTCGATTTGCATCAATATCATCCAAATGCCCCTTTGAAACAGCAAAGATGATTGCAACTTGTTTTTCAACATCCATGGGAACATATTGATTCTGCTTAAGGATCTCAACCATCCGTTCACCCCGAGTTAATTGGGCTAAGGTTGCTTTATCCAAATCAGAACCAAATTTTGCGAATGCTTCTAATTCACGATATTGAGCCAGATCCAAACGGAGGGTACCGGCAACAGATTTCATAGCTTTGATCTGTGCGTTACCACCCACACGGGATACTGAAAGCCCCACATCAATCGCAGGACGAATCCCTGAATTAAAAAGGTTTGTTTCCAGATAAATCTGTCCATCTGTGATTGAAATCACATTTGTTGGAATGTATGCAGATACGTCACCTTCTTGCGTTTCAATAATGGGTAATGCAGTCAAGGAACCACCGCCCAAGTCATCCGATAATTTGGATGCCCGTTCTAATAAACGACTATGAAGATAAAAAACGTCACCAGGGTAAGCTTCTCGTCCCGGTGGACGACGAAGAACCAATGACATTTGACGATAAGCCACAGCTTGTTTTGAAAGATCGTCATATACGATTAAAGCATGTTTACCACTGTCACGAAAATATTCGCCCATGGCTGCACCTGAGTAAGGTGCTATGTATTGTGTCGGTGCCGGATCAGATGCATTTGCAGCCACAACAGTTGTGTATTCCATGGCACCATTAGCTTCTAATTCTTGAACAAGAGCAGCAACGGTTGATGCTTTTTGTCCTATCGCCACATAAATACAATAAACAGGATCATCTGTTTTATGGGTGTATTTTTGATTGATGATAGCATCAATTGCAATAGCAGTTTTCCCGGTTTGACGATCGCCAATAATCAGTTCTCGTTGACCACGGCCAATGGGGATCATACTATCCACAGCTTTGATACCAGTTTGCAAGGGTTCTGTTACAGGTTGACGAGCCATAACACCCAACGCTTTCCTTTCAATAGGAAGCGAGTGGGGGGTGTCTATTGGACCTTTTCCGTCAATAGGTTGTCCCAATGGATTTACAACACGGCCAAGCATTGCATTTCCTACCGGTACTTCCACAACACGGCCAGTCCGTTTTGCTAAATCACCCTCTTTCACCAGCCGCGTTTCACCAAACAACACGAGACCCACATTGTCTTCTTCAAGATTCAATGCCATCCCGAAAACACCATTCGGTAATTCGACTAATTCAGAACTCATTACATTTTCTAGACCGGAGACGCGAGCAACACCATCGCCCACTTCAATCACTTCTCCGACCTCAGCAACATCAACCGAACCATCAAATTTTTCGATTTGTTCGCGAAGTAGCTGGGTTAATTGATCAGTATGTATATCCATGATTTCCTAATTTATTACAATTGCAACAACTCACCTCTAAGCGTTTGCAATTGGCTCTGAACTGAAGCGTCCAGATATGTATTTTCGATTCTAAGTCTGATTCCACCAATTAAAGCTTCATCAACATTTATGACTAGGTCTGTATTTTTTCCAAGTATCGAATCCAAAGATGATTTCAATGAAGATTTTTCATCTTCGGTGATACTACTGGCCACGGTTCCTTTTACAGAAACAATATTTTTCCCATGATTATAACGACGATTAAATAAACTGGTCACATCTCGAAAATTATTTGCAGCCTGATTCCCTTTTAAAAAAGAAAGAATTTCAGAAACCAATGGATGACCTACTTCACCCATCACATTATTCAAGATAGAAACCTTTTCTTCGCTCTTGATTCGTTTGGATTGAACAAAAGCCCGAAATTGGGAATTTATTTTCACCAAATCATTCACAGTATTTAACGCACTATGAACAGAATCTAAAACTTTATTTTGTTCTGAGACGGAATAAAGTGCTTTAGCGAGATGTTTTGCGTTTTGTTTAAGCGCCATTGCCTTTTAGATGTTGAAGTGAGTCATCAATCAACGATTGATTATCTTCTTTAGATAGATTCCTTTTTATTACCTTTTCGGCTACCATCATTGTCAAACTCACCACCTCTTGGCGAATTTCACTTATGGCTTTGTCCTTTTCAACTTTGATCTGGTTTTGGGCTTCATCACGAATTTTTTTCGCATCTTCGCCTGCTTGAACCATAACATCAGC
>DPYO01000055.1:0-11497 GCA_003535775.1 Fidelibacterota bacterium
ATGAGATTGAATTGGTCCAGGGAGGAAGTTGATAATAAACTTCACGATATTATGAAGAGTATTCATAATGCTTGTGTAACTCATGGCAAGGAAGGTGACTTCACCAATTACGTAAAAGGTGCAAACATTGCCGGGTTCATCAAAGTTGCAGATGCAATGCTTGATCAGGGTGTTGTTTAACTATACAGTTAATTATATATATAAAAAACGCCTCAGAATATTCTGAGGCGTTTTTTGTTTTATAAGGTAAAAATATCTGATGAGTTTCTGATTATCTTAAATTCCAGTTGATTGTTCTTCATCCATAATTTCCTCGACAATATCCGGTTGACGCTGTATAATACCTTCGCCATTTTGTCCATTGATTATTACTATTAACGATTTTTCGGTTTGAATCCAAGCTGTGTGGGTCTTTTTGTCTTTTACAGTTTGCTGGTGAATCCAATCCATATTAAAATAATCCTGATCCCCCTTGTGATTGATTGTAAAGTATCCAATTCTCAT
Organism: Fidelibacterota bacterium; assembly: GCA_003535775.1. Lineage (GTDB taxonomy): Bacteria > Fidelibacterota > Marinisomatia > Marinisomatales > UBA8229 > UBA8229. The sequence continues at coordinate 505 of DPYO01000055.1, forward strand.
TCCAGTAACATTTTGAAAAAAGTGACTTCCAAATGAAGGGTCAACAGGGAATTCTTCCAGGCCAAGTTCAATGATTACTTTAGCTCCGGAAATGTGTGTCCAGTTAACTGGTACTCCCAACCATGGATCTGCTGAGCCCCATCTCCCAGGACCAACCAGAATATATGGTTGGGTAGAACCCAGTTTTTTATTATACGATTCAATTTCTTTGGAAATTTTGATAGTATTTTCAGTACGGAATGTTTTGGGATTAACAAAAATGATATTTTTGATTCCTTCGATTTTTCCATTGCCCAAGACCACACCACTTTTGCAAATAATATCTTTATCATGAATGAAGGTAGCATCTTTCTTAATATTCAGTGTGCTCAAAAGCATTGGTTTTATTTGTAAAAGACAGAATTCAGGAGGTTTATCAATATCTTTGTAAAGATTTACAGAATATTCAATTTCCACATGACCACCTAGAGATTTCTTCCCAATTTTCAAGATTTCAGCAAGGATTTCAGCAAGAGGAAATGAATTCCATTTTAAGACAGGTGCGAACGTGATGACCCGTGTACCTGGATACTGTAAGGAATCTCGGACTATGTTATCTTCCAGAGAGACTACGCTTCCTGCCCAATCAAGAGTCCCATCCTTTTCTGCAGCGTCCAGATCATACGATTTCAGATTACCCTTTTCACCATATTTAAGAAGATTATTATTTGAGTTAAGATTCAATGCGTAAAACGAATTTTGTGAATTTTGGATTGTTGCTTTTACCGAATAAAACTGGGGGAGAATTGTGGGATATTTTGGAGAAAAACGCAAGGCGTTTTCTCGGTTCACAACTGTTCGCCCCATTCCTAAAGCAATTGTTGCAATCCCTTCATCACGTTTCATATATGATACGGGATAATAATTTAAGGATTGAGCTGTTCCACTAAGAGTGGGATAAAACCGGGAACCATGCTTTTGACCAATCAATTCCATAAGGATTACCCCCATTTTCTCTTCTTCTCGTTGCTGAATTGAATTTTTTAACAGAGTTTTCGGCTCCTGAAAATATGTTGAAGCATACACACGTTTTATTGCTTCACATAACTGGTTAAATCGTGTTTCCTTATTTTTTGCTGTGTTTGGAAGCATGTAGGTTGCATACATTCCTGCCAGAGGTTGATACATAGAGTCTTCCAATAAAGCTGAAGAACGTACAGCAATAGGATATTGCACTTCAGAAAGAAAAATTTTCAGTTTTTTTCGAAGGTTTTTAGGTAATTTGCTACGTAAAAATAGATTTTCGACTGAACTATTGGACTGAGCATTTAAAGCTTTTACCCAGAGGTTGTTGTCATTCATAAATTGGTCAAATTCATCGGTTCCAATAACAGCTAATCGAGGGATACGGATATTCACATTTGGGAATTTATTTTGAAGATGGGACTTTGTGATGACGGAATTCATAAATCCTAGTCCGCGTGCTTTACCTCCAAGGGATCCGGTTGAAATTCGTATAAAATCTGTTTCCTGTGGTTTCACTTCTGAAGTGAATTCAGTCATTTGACTCTTTTGCTGGATATCAAGAATTTCATTTATGGACTGAACCATTTCAGAGCGCAGATGATTAATATCTTTAAAATCACTGATTGTTAAGGGTTTTAATATTGCTGCCAAGTCAAATTCTCCTCGTGCAGCAATCCAGTTAGAAAAATGATTACTGGAAGCATGATATGCTAATGAATTTTTCGGGATTCGGAGCAATCGGTTCCGAAGAGTTTTTAAATCAGAAGCCCGCGCAAGTTTTTTACCGGCTTTGTTCCGAAAAATGAAATCCCCAAAACCGAAGTTATTCAGAATAAATTTCTTGAGGTCCTGTAGAAGTGTACTTGATTGTTTATTTAAATATACGGCATGTATTTGTTGAGCTTTTATTGCGTGTTTTTCATCTGTAGATTGAAGCATAACCGGCATATTCGGTTCTTTTTTTCTTACGTATTCAATAAATTTAATTCCAGCTTCGGAATCCATTTCTCCATTCATGGGAAACCTAATATCAGAAATAATTCCTAAAATATTGGATTGATACCGATTAAAATATGTTTTTGCTTCTGAATAATTGGTTGCAAGAAGGATTTTTGGCCGTCCCCGCAAATGAAGAAGACGTTGAGTATCATTTAAACTTTTTCCCACCAGGTGTTTTGTGTGGTACATAATTTCCCGATATATGAAGGGAAGCATGAGGGAATAGTATCTTGATGTGTCTTCCACAAGGATAATTGCCCGAACGTCTCCCTCTAAAATATCTCTTTTTGAATTTTTCCTGTCTTCTATCTGTTTAATGATAGCGGGAAAGACATTTGCATTTCCTGACCATAAAAATACACGATCCACTGAATTCTGAAGAGCTTCCTCCGGTAATTGTTTAATTTCAGATTCATCAAATGCAAGCAAGATCACCGGTTTTCTCGGATACATCTTTTTGACTTTAAGACCGAAAGAAAGCGGATTCATATCTGCAATCCTCATCATAACGATGACAATATCAAGCTTTCGTTTTGAGAGCATTTCCAATGCAGCCTTGGCTGAATTTGCTTGCCAAACTCGAGGTGCATAATTGAAATTCATTCCAATATATTCGTGGAGGATTTGTTCCGTTAATCTTCCATCTTCTTCCAAAATAAACGCATCATACGGACTGGCTACCAATAGGATTTCGTGGACTCTATAGAGCATGAGGTCCTGAAAGTCAATGCGTTTTATTTGTGTTATTTTTCTGGGTGGCATTGGTATAAATTAAGAGAATAGGTTGAATTAAAAAACAGGAGATTCTTATTTAGAAAATATTTGAATAGTATAGATAATGCAATTAATTTTTCCAGTCATTACAGGTGAATAGGTTTAACGTGAGTTTGTCAATTTCTGATTATCGTCATTTTTTCCTGGATATTTTTTTCCCGAACCAATGCCTGGTATGTAATAAAGGAATCTTCAGATCGAGTGATAGTGTCTGTTCCCAGTGCCTCATGAGTTTTGAAAAAACAAATTTGGGTAACTGGGTCAAAAATCTTTCTCACTTTGAAGGGTTGGACGGAGTTTATTCGGGATGGTATTTTAATGATCAAATTCAACGGGTAATACATTCGTTAAAATATGAAGAAAGGGCTACATTAGGATGGGAGCTAGGACATCATTTAGGAAACATGTTACCTTTGACTCAGGTTGGAGATTTGGATTTCTTAATACCGGTTCCACTTCATTCTGTTAAAAAAAGAGAGCGGGGGTATAATCAGGCGAAATGGATTGCGCAGGGATTATCGTCTATTTGGGAAGTTCCAGTAGATTTTTCTATTCTGAAGAGAAAAAAGTATACAGAAACTCAAACAATGTTATCCAGTATAGACCGGAAACAAAACATGGATAAAGCGTTTGAAGTAAAGAAGCCGATGAAAGGAATAACAATCGGGATTATTGATGATGTTTTAACAACAGGATCTACCATGTCTGCGTGTGCCGTCATGTTAAAGGAGAAGGGATTTCAATCAGTTTTTGCAATTAGTTGCAGTACGCCGAAACTGGAAAAGAAGAAAGATTTAAGTCAGGGAAAATAGTTCGCTTGTTGAAAATACTTACATTATTTGATTTAAAATTAAAACGGGTTCTTATTCGTGTGGATTTTAATGTTCCTATCCAGAATGGAAAAGTTGCTGATGATTTCAGGGTTAGAGCTGCATTGCCTACAATAAAACATTGTTTGAACGAAGGAGCTTCTATAGTTCTCATATCCCATTTAGGCCGCCCAGAAGGACAAATCAATCCTGCAATGAGTTTAATGCCCGTAGGTGAAACGCTGGCAGGACTTCTGGAGATGCCCATTAAATTTTCAGACAACTGTGTTTCAAGCGATGCCAAAGATGTTTCGTTGGGATTAAAGCCAGGTGAAATACATTTGTTGGAAAACCTTCGATTCCATGATGATGAAACAAAAAATGATAAACGTTTTAGCTATCTATTGTCCAAACACGGGGGAATATACATCAATGATGCTTTTGGTACTGCTCATCGTGCTCATGCGTCCAACGTGGGCGTAGTTAAAAATTTTAGCCAAAAAGGAATGGGTTTTCTGATTAAAAAAGAATTAAAATTCCTGAATTCTGTGATCCGAAATCCAAAACGTCCACTGACTTTGATTTTGGGAGGTGCAAAAATTGGAGGAAAACTTGAATTGATCCATCAATTTATACAAAATGCCGATTCTATTATAATTGGAGGAGGGATGGCATTTACTTTTCTGAAGGCAAAAGGTCATGATGTTGGTGTATCCCTAGTTGATGATACTATGATTGATATAGCAAACTCCATTTTAAAAGAAGCAAGGATAAAGAAGACAGACATCATTTTTCCAAGTGATTTTATTGGTGTAGAAAAACCTGAAAAACCAGGTAGTATAAAGATTATGAAAATTGATCATATTCCATCAACGAAAATGGGTGTCGATGTGGGTCCTGCTTCCGCTCAACAATTTTCGGAAATAATTCAATCATCAGGCACCATCATCTGGAATGGACCCATGGGAATTTTTGAAGTGCCAGAGTATTCAATCGGAACCAGGGGAATTGCTCAGGCTATGGTAAAAGCAACAAATGAAGGAGCTATTACTGTAGTGGGAGGAGGTGATACTGCTTCTGCAGTCAAACAATTTGGTGTGCATAATGACATGTCTCATGTTTCAACCGGAGGCGGAGCATCCCTGGAACTACTAAGTGGGAATCAATTACCTGCATTATTTGCATTAGAACAATAAACATTCTTTTATTTAATTTGTCGAAAAATAATTAAGAAAAATACATTACAATTCAATTGATTTTGTATTGAAAGGAAATAATTGAAAAAAAATATAGTAGCGGGGAACTGGAAGATGAATAAAACCCCTACTGAGGGCCGGTCTTTCCTTACAAAAATCGTCAATTTACTTTTGGATATAAAAAGGACTGAAGTTATATTCTGCCCGCCTTTTCCAGGCTTGTTTGGATTGGATAAACTTCTGGAAGGAACAGGTTTCTCTCTTGGGGCACAAAATTGTCACTGGGAAAAACAAGGAGCTTTCACAGGTGAGATTTCACCTCAGATGTTAAAAACATGTGGTGTGGAATATGTGATAGTCGGCCATTCTGAACGTCGCCATGGGTTTGGTGAATCAGACGAGTGGATAAATCAAAAAATTCAGGCGGTATTGGAATGCGGGATGAAACCTATATTTTGTATCGGTGAAACATCTCAGGAAAGAAAAAAAGTGGAAACCCAGAGTGTCCTCGTGAGGCAATTAACTGAAGGATTGTCCGGAATCGTATCTTTGGAAAAAGTTATTTTAGCCTACGAACCTGTATGGGCGATAGGAACGGGAGAGAATGCATTCCCGGAACAGGTTGAAGAAGCGAATCAAATTATTCGATCCTGGATCGGAAATTTCTACGGTGTAGAAACTGGAGATAAAGTTTCCATCCTGTATGGTGGTTCTGTGAACCCGGAGAATACTGTAGCACTTATCCAAACGGGAGAAATAGACGGATTTTTGATAGGAGGAGCTAGTTTACATGTCGAATCATTTTGTTCCATTGTTCAACAAGTTGATGAAAAATATTAAGGAGATATCATGCAAGGATTTTTAATCACGATTCATGCTTTGGTTAGTCTGTTTTTAGTTATGGTAATTTTGATGCAGGCAAGTCAGGGAGGTGGACTTTCGGGTACATTTGGAAGCGGTGCTACAAGTGCGATCATGGGAGGCAGGGGAGCAGCTTCATTGTTAAGCAAACTTACCACCTGGCTGGTTATTATATTCATGACGTTGGCTTTGTTAATCACTTTTTTCAGTTCACCCTCACTTGCTGAAACGGAATCATTGCTGAAAAAAGAAGCAGAAAGTCGGATCATTACACCCGGAGCTGATCTTTCATTGCCGACAGTTCTAGAAAAACAGTAACCTAGACTATTTAAAATTTGATCGTTAGTTCAGACTTGAGAGATTTGATTGGTTTGGAGCATTTGCTCTAACTTTAATAAATTGCCGAAGTGGTGGAATTGGTAGACACGCTACCTTGAGGGGGTAGTGTCCGAAAGGGTGTGCCGGTTCGAGTCCGGCCTTCGGCACAAGTTCAAAGCGAGGAAAAATAAATGAAAAAATGTGTAAAAAGTATACTTCTTTTTATAGTTATCGGTGGTATTATTTTCGCACAATCCCCAGAAATATTATTATCTGAAGGGCAGGAAAAAATAAAAGAAGGTGCTTTTGTGCAAGCGGATTCTCTTTTTAATAAAGCTCTGGAATTAGATAATACATATGCACCCGCCATGTTTCAATTGACACAGTTAAATCTCAGATTGGGGAATATGGAAAAAGCTCAAAATTATATACGGGAAGCTGTGGAAGTAGATCGTGAACAATATATAGAAACTTTTAATAAAATGAATGAAATCAATACCAGTATGAATGATGGCAGCCGTGCACTAAAAGGAGGAAGGTTTGATGAAGCATTCCAATTATTTGGGACTGTATTGGGACAATTTCCATTTTTTTCGGAAGCGTCTTATAGTATGGGTTTAGTAAAATTCAGAGAAAAGGATTTTGATGAAGCAGTACATTATTTTCATAAAACACTTGAGTTGAATCCACTTCATAAAAAAGCACAGGCAGCGATAGCCAATGTTACTAGAAATATTTTTAATGATGGAAACAACGCCTATCGTCGTGGAGATTTAGAAGGAGCGTTGTCTGCCTATTATCGTGTCCTTGAAATGGATAATAATTTTTATAGGGCATATTACCAGATTGGGGTTATTGAGGCAAAGATGAGAAATCTTTCAAGCGCGATCGAAGCCTACTTGAATGCCTTGAAGATTAAACCAGATTTTTTTAAATGTTGGTTTGCCTTAGGATTAGCAAGATCCAAGGAGGGAGACAAGGAAGGTGCTCTGGATGCATTTAACCAGGTAATTGAAATTGACTCCAGTTATGTGAAAGCCTATTCCAGTTTGGCCGAAATCTATATTGGCTTGAAAGAATATACTAAGGCATTTGAAATGTTAAATAATGCCACCAAGATTGATTCAAGTTATTCAAAAAGTTATTTAATGCTGGGAATTGTGTATACAGAATTGAACCAATTTGAAGAGGCAATAGATAATTTAGAAAAGGGGGTTGCATTAAATCCAAAAGATGCTAAGTCCTGGTTCAGGCTGGCACACGCACATAACGAACTGGGTAATTGTGAAGCTGCTCAAAATTCAGCGAGAGAAGCAGTGGATAGAAAAAAGAACTTTGGTGGAGGATGGTATGAATTAGGGATAGCAGAATGGTGTAAAGGAGATGGGAATAAAACCGTCGCTTTAAATTCCCTGGAAAAAGCCCGAAATGACAGAAGTTGGAGAAAAATGGCCGAATATGAAATGGATAAGATTAATAATCCACATAAATATGTTGAATAAAATATTAAAAAATCCATTTTTTTCTTATCAAGATCAATTGAATTAACCTTTATTTTGTATCCATTCCATTTTCATTGTTTTTGTTATTATTAATTGATCTTTTGAATCTACACTTTATATACTCTCTGGTATCAGAGTAATGATTAAAGCAGTAATATTTGATTTAGATAACACCCTTTTAGATTTTATTAAAATGAAACAATTTGCTGTCCAGGCAGCAATATCTTCTATGGTGGAAGCAGGGTTGGAAGTGGATGAAGGGGAAGCGTGTAATAATATTTTCCGGATGTACGAGGAGGGCGGCTGGGAGAATCAATCAATTTTTAATGATTTTTTAGACAAAGAAATCGGGTCTGTTGACCATAAATTATTGGCAGCTGGTATCGTTGCGTATCGACGGGCACGGGAAGCCAGTTTGCAGTTATATCCAAATGTAAATAAAACATTATTTGAATTACTTAAGATGGGGATTAAACTTGCTGTTGTGTCTGATGCACCAAGCCGGGAAGCTTGGATGCGGATTTATTATTTGAATTTACACCACGTTTTTGATCTTGTACTTACTATTGATGACACTGGAGCGAGAAAACCATCCTCGAAGCCATTTGCAATGGCTTTAGATTCTCTCAAAATCAAAGCAGGTGAGGCTATAATGGTTGGTGACTGGCCGGAACGTGATGTGGAAGGAGCAAAAAAGGTTGGGATGCGTACGATTTTTGCACGATATGGTGATACCTTTGAGACAAAGCACTCCGGAGCGGATTGGGATGTAAATGATATCTATGAAATAGTCGGGATTATAAAAGAGCTGAATGGTGCCTGAATTTTTTATTGGGACAGATATTTTGTCTGTTCTGCGAATAAGGGAAATCCTTGATTCTCATCATAAAGATCGATTTAACACACATACGTTTACGAAAAGTGAAATAGATTATTGTGAGGGAAAAGCGAATCCCTCAATACACTATGCAGGTCGATTTGCTGCTAAAGAAGCTATTAAAAAAGCACTGCTATCTTCTGGAATAATTTCTAATATACCATTGTGTTCAATAGAGGTACTCCCTGATAAAGAAGGTGCTCCTCAAGTGTATTTTCATACAGAAGAGCCCCTGCTTCAAACGTGTAAAGTATCCATTTCGCATACCGATGAATTTGCTGTAGCTTTTGCTTTGCTTGAGGTTTCATGATGCGCCTGTTAACCCGGAATCAATCTCGAAGGTTAGACCAAGTTTCCATGGAAAAGTTGGGAATCCCCGGTCTTATGCTTATGGAAAATGCCGGTAAAGAAGTTGCCGAGGTTACAGAATCTATTTTGGAGGGGGAAAAAAGAGAAAAACAGATTGCGATTTGTTGCGGAAAAGGTAATAATGGAGGAGATGGTTTTTCAGCCGCTCTTCATTTAGATTATTTTAATGTGACTATTTTTTCATTCCCTGCCATATCGGATATTATGGGTGATTCCATGCATTTTTATAATAAATGTGTAGAAAAGGGAATAAAAATAGTTCATGGATATGAATTGCCGACATCGAACGAATTCGACTTAATTATCGATGGGCTGATTGGAACAGGGTTTTCTGGGGAGATGCGAGTTCCATTAAAGAAATGGACGAAATGGATCAATCAGCAGGATTGCACTGTGGTTTCCATTGATATACCATCGGGAGTGAATGCAGACACAGGTTCAGCATCAAAGGATGCTGTGGAAGCTTTTTTAACCGTTACTATGGGATGTGCAAAGGTTGGAATGATGCTGAATCCAGGATCCAGCTATTGCGGAGAAATTTATCCCGCACAAATAGGATTTCCTGATGTACTGGACGAGTTGGAAGGGGTGAAATGGAGATCTTTTGAGGAGGAGTTAGCATTTGAGCATTTAACAAAACCTGATTCAGGTACGTACAAGCATCGTCAAGGAAAAGTATTGATCCTTGCTGGTTCAAACGGGATGACTGGAGCGGCAACTCTTTCAACTACAGCAGCAATGCGCAGTGGTGTCGGTTTAACAATGACTTCTGCTCCGGAATCTTTGAATTCTATTTATGAAACAAATTTCATGGAAGGAATGACATTTGCATGTAAAGATGATGGAAAAGGGTATTTAGCTGAACAAAATTTTGGAGAAATTCATTCACACTTGGATTGGTGTGATGTTATTTTAATTGGGCCTGGATTAGGAGCCCAGGAGACAACCAGACAATTGATTAAAAAAATTATTTTATGTTCAGAGAAACCCATGGTTATCGATGCAGACGGTTTTAGGTGTTTTATTGATAATCATGATTTATTCCAACAAATTTCTGCTCCTTTTGTTATCACACCTCATTATGGCGAGTTGGCTTCCATTCTTGGGAAAGACATTCAGGAAATTCAAAGCAATCTTCCTGATACGCTGGAGTCATTTTTAAAGGATTTCCCCGGAGTGATTGTAGCGAAGAATGCGCCCACATGTACGGGATTCAGGAATGAAGTTGTGACTAACACCACCGGGAACCCCGGGCTCGCTACTGCCGGGACAGGTGATGTTTTAGCGGGTATTATTTCATCATTTTTAGCCCAGGATATTCCAGTTTTTGAAGCAGCGCAGTGTGGAGTGTATATTCATGGACTTGCAGGAGATATAGCTAGTGGAGATTTAGGCTACAGGGGACTTTTAGCAGGCGATCTTCTTGAAACCATTCCGGAAGCTATCAAACAGTATGAGTATTGCTAATTATCGCAAACTGTTTGGAGTTTGTACGGTTTCCATTCTTGCAGTATCAAGTATACCAGGAGAATCTTTTCCGGACATTGGGTTATATCCCTTAGATAAAGTATTTCATTTTATTGAATATTCCATACTTGGTTTTTTTACAGTGAAATGTGTCCGGAAGCCAACCTGGAGCTTGATACCCTTAATATTAATTTATGGAATGCTTTTCGCTGGTTTAGATGAATACTTGCAGAGCTTTATTCCAGGGCGGTTATCGAGTCAATTTGATATGCTAGCTGATATATCAGGAATTATTTTTGGTAGTATATTAACAGTGTGGATTTCCAGGGAAAATGATTAATCGTTTATATACTCGAGATTTCGCCATTTTGAAAGAATTAGAACTGGAGTTTATGCCCGGATTCACCATCATAACTGGTGAAACTGGCGCAGGGAAATCAATTCTTTTACAAGCTTTGAGTTTGGCCTTAGGTGCTAAAGGAAATAAGACCATGGTTAAAAGTGGCAAGAGCCGAACAGTGGTCGAAGCTGATATTGATGGAAAAATCTATCGGAGAATTCTTTCAGATAAAGGAAGGATGAAATCATATATCGAAGATGAACCTGTCAAAGAAATAGAATTTAAATCCCGAACGGCTCCACTGGCTGATTTTCATGGACAGCATGAACAGCAATTTATTATGAATCGCGATAAACATATTGATTACTTGGATCGGTATTGTAATCTGGAAGAAAAAGTGAAAGAGATTGCAGTTATTTTTCATTCCGTTATATCTACTAAAAACAGATTAAAAACTGCATTGGAGACTCAAGAAA
>DPYO01000055.1:11899-19184 GCA_003535775.1 Fidelibacterota bacterium
CACCTTACAAATGATTTTAAGATTCTTAACCATATCGATGAATTAGTTGACAGTATTGAAAAAATAACACAGGATTTTACTGAAAGTGATCATTCAATTTATAATCGGTTGTCAGTTACTGTGAAGGAATTGAAAAAACTGGGAGGATATGATGAGCATTTAAATAATTATCTTGAAGGATTGAGTAGTGCTATTACAACAATTCAGGATACTTCAATGAGTTTGTCTGATTATTCTAATTCACTTAATCCTGATAAAGAGAATTTGAATAATATTGAGATTCGTTTACAAGAAATTGAGAGTTTAAAAAGAAAATATGGAGGATCGCTGGAAGCGGTCAGGGCTTATCGAAAAGAAATTAAAGATGAGCTAGACAACCTGATAAATTTCGAATTAGATACAAAAACACTCAATAATAAAATTGATGATTTGGAAAAAAAATTTCAAAATCTTTCTGATCATCTACATGAGGTTCGTATTGTTCAAGCGGAAAAACTTTCTAAACATATTGAACAGGAAATGCATAAATTAAGCATGCCCTCTGCCAAGTTCGAAATCAGGGTCAACCAAAAGAATGAAGAGGAATCTTTTATCTCTTTTCATGACAAGCCGGTAAAAATAAATTCCAATGGATATGATTGGGTTGAGTTTTATATGAGTGCTAATCCTGGTGAAGAGATAAAACCTTTGACTGGTATTGCTTCCGGTGGAGAAATTTCTCGTATAATGCTGGCAATTAAGTCAGTATTTCAAAAAAATGATCCTGTAGAAACATTAATTTTTGATGAAATTGATTCTGGAATTTCGGGAACTACTGCAGAAACGGTTGCGGAGAGCCTAGTGAATATATCCAGGAACAGGCAGGTCATTTGTATTACACACCTTCCACAAATTGCTTCGAAAGCAAACCACCATATCCATATTAACAAAACGATCAGGGATTCAAACACTTATATAACCGTTCGATATCTCGATAAAAATGAACGATTGGATGTGATTAACCAGCTATTTAGTGTTGGTGATTTATCAGATGGTGATTATCAACCATTTAATTTGTTTACCAAAACAGCTCATGGATAAAATTATCATTCATGGTGGGAAACCACTGAAAGGGGAAGTCACTCTAAGCGGAGCGAAGAATGCTGTTCTTCCGATCATGGCAGCTTCCTTACTGGTTGGTGGTACAACTCATATAAGCAGGGTTCCAAATTTGCGGGATACCCGGACAATGATTAAACTTCTTGAATTAGTTGGGGCGAAGACACATTTAAAAGGAAATGACCTCTGGATTGATAGTGAACATGTCGATACACCAGTAGCCCCCTATGATTTGGTAAAAACTATGCGTGCCTCGTTTTATGTTTTAGGACCGCTCCTTGCCCGATTCGGCGAAACAAAAGTTTCTTTACCCGGTGGGTGTGCCTGGGGTCCAAGACCAGTTGATTACCATTTAAGAGGCCTGGAATTGCTTGGTGCGAAGGTCACCCTTGAGGAAGGATATATTCATGCTAAAGCAAAACGACTGAAAGGAAACCATATCCGTTTTGATTTTCCATCTGTGGGTGCAACAGGGAACATCCTTATGGCTGCTGTCACTGCTCATGGGACCACCGTTATTGAAAATGCAGCTTGTGAGCCGGAAATCGTCCAATTATGTCAGTTCCTCAATTTGATGGGCGGCAAAATAACCGGGATCGGTACACATAAAATTTTGGTAGAAGGAGTAAAAGAGTTATCACCAAGTGATGTCTCTGTCATTCCTGACCGGATTGAAGCAGGGACTTTTCTCATTGCAGGGGCTGCCCTTGGTGAGGTGACAGTTCTCGGTGGAGAGCCAGGTCATCTGAAAGTACTTTTGGAGAAGCTGGAACAAACTGGAGCAAAGATAAAAATTTCAGGAAAGAAAATTAGCGTAAGGAAAAGTGATGCCATTTTGCCTGTTGATGTAACAACGGCAGTATTTCCTGGTTATCCAACAGATCTTCAAGCGCAATGGATAGCTCTCATGACTATTGCAAAAGGTGATTCTGTTGTAACCGATAATGTGTATCATGACAGGTTTTCCCATGTACCTGAGTTAAATCGGCTTGGTGCTGACATAAAGGTGTCGGATAATGTTGCTCGTATAAAAGGAAGGAAGGATTTGGTTGGTGCGCCAGTTATGTCGACTGATATTCGCGCCAGCGCTTCATTAATAGTTGGAGGACTTATGGCGCAAGGGAAAACTGAAATTAGTCGCGTATACCATATTGATCGTGGTTATGAAGAGATTGAAGAGAAATTCAGCAGTCTTGGGGCTGATATTACCAGGCTTAATTAAGAGATTTATTCTTTTACCTTTTTTTCTATGTTTATTGTAAACTTAGTGATTGTCCAAATCTGGCGAAAGGATTTTATATGAGAATTATTATTATTGGAGTAGGAGAAGTAGGGTTCCATGTAGCCAAAGCACTCAGTCAGGAGAATTTTGACATTACAGTAATTGACATCGATCCATTAAAATGTCGCCGGGCTACTGAACACCTGGATGTAATCGTTGTTGAAGGGAATGGTGCAAGTCCGAAAAACTTATTGAAAGCAAATGTTGAGGGAGCAGATTATGTATTGGCTCTCACAAGATCGGATGAAGTAAACCTGATTTCTTCTCAGCAGGCACATGTCTTGGGAGCTAAAAAAATAATTGCCAGGCTCAGGAACCAACAATATAGTGAGCGTGATTCTATTATTCGTCCCGAGAAATTTGGTGTGGATTTACTTATTCACCCGGAGAAAGTTGTTTGTCAGGAAATTGTCCGGTTGATATGCCACCCCTATGCCAAGTATATAATGGAATTTGAAGGAGGCAGACTTTTAATGATAGGGCTCCGGATAAACGCAGATTGTAAAATTGTGGGGAGTTCTGTTCAGTCATTATGTGAAAGCTGTACCGATTTTAAATTCGGTGTTGTATCGGTAAAGAAAAATGGTAATACTGTAATCCCCTGGAGTGACTTTGTTTTTGAGGAAAATTCGACAGTTAATTTCATTGTAAAAACGAATCGATTGGAGAATTTGCTGGAATTAATTGGAATTCCTGCAGTAACAACAAAACGCATCATGATTTCGGGAGGGAGTAAAATTGGAAGGTCTCTCGCAGAAGAATTGCAGGATAAAATGTCAGTCAGAATGGTGGAAAACCGTCGAGATAAAGCCGGAATAATTGCAAATCAACTTCAAGACACGATGGTAATACATGCCGATGGAACTGATGTGGAATTCCTGAAATCAGAAAATGTCCATGAAATTGATAGTTACATTGCTGTAACGGAGAACGAAAGAACAAATCTTCTATCTGGATTTTTAGCCCACCATTTAGGAGTAAAACAAGCAATAATGCATATGGTTACCACCGATTATTTACCCATCATTCAGGAAATTGGGATTGGTGCAGTTGTCAGTAAGAATATGTCCACTGTGAATTCAATAATCAGGGAAATTCGAAGTGATCAGTCTGAAGTTTCTCTCATTACTTTGGATGAATTGGATGTAGAAGCAATTGAAATTATGCCTGAACCCGGCAGTCAGGTGACACAATTTCCCCTTTCGGAAATTGATTTCCCCAAAGAAAGTATTGTTGGTGTAATTAACCATCACGGACATCTTAGTATTGCCCGTGGAGATTCTCAATTGACGCATGAAGATACTGTCCTTGCCTTTGCAAAAAATAAGGTGGTACCAAAACTTCGGAAACTATTCATTAAACCATGAACATAAGGTCCATCTTAAATATTTTGGCAGCTTTGTTGACCCTGTTGGGATTTTCCATGCTCATTCCAGCGGGCATTGCTTTTGGCTTTGGTGAAAGTGATCTTTCTGGATTTCTTTATTCATTTATAATAACAATTATTATTGGCTTACCGATCTGGTTTTTTACCAGGAAAGGATATTCTGTTACAAATAAAGATGGATTTGCTATAGTAACTTTTGCCTGGATTATTACCGGAGTTGCCGGTGCGTTACCGTTTTATCTGAGCGGAGCAATTCCAAACGTTACGGATGCCTTTTTTGAATCAATGTCTGGGGTGACAACAACAGGTGCCACCATAATCGGGAATCCCGTAACATTACCTCATTTGCCCAATGGAATTGAGAGTTTACCCCATGGAATTCTTTTTTGGCGCTCGTTTATTCAGTGGATTGGAGGGATGGGTATCATTGTTTTTACCATTGCTATTCTTCCGCTTTTAGGAGTAAGTGGAGTACAGCTTTTTAAAGCTGAAGTTCCGGGCCCCGTTTCAGATAAAATTCGCCCCAGGGTTCGTGAGACAGCAAAATATCTTTGGATGGTTTATATTGGTTTCACCATAGCAGAAATTATAATGTTAAAGATAGCAGGTATGGATTGGTTTGATGCTGTTTGTCATTCATTTACAACTATGCCATCCGGGGGATTCTCTACCAAAAATGCCAGCATTGGATCTTATGATAATGTGGGTATTCATTATATAATAATCTTTTTTATGTTCATTACAGGGGTGAATTTTTCCCTCCATTTCCGGGCAATTACAGGAGACATTAAATCCTATTTCAGGAATAGTGAATTTTTGACCTATTTTTGGTTAATTGCAATCGTCACAGTGGTGTTTACTTTCAGCCTTGTGATTAGGTCAGGGAATTGGTCACATGCATTATTCCTTGATTCACTGTTCCAAACAGTTTCCATTCTCACTTCAACCGGATATACAATTGCAGATTATGATTTATGGGCGTTTTTTGCCCAGTTTATCCTTCTAATACTTATGTTTGTCGGCAGTATGGGTGGATCAACCGGTGGGGGGATGAAGATTGTTCGAGTGATGCTGATTCTAAAATATGCAGCGTTGGAAACCCGAAGAATGCTTCATGCTAAAGCAATTATCCCGATTAGGATCGGGGAAAAATATATCAGTGGAGATGTTATTCGAAACACACTTGGATTTTTTCTTTTTTATATCTTTATTTTTGTATTTACCTCATTTTTTTTAACGACTTTAAATATCGATCTTAAATCATCGATGGGGGTTGCAGCCTCAGCTTTGGGCAATACTGGTCCTGCATTGGGGGAATTTGGCCCAACTGACAATTATGCTTTACTGCCTGGTGCTGGTAAATGGCTCCTCACTTTTTGTATGTTGCTGGGAAGACTTGAGATTTTTACAGTTGTGGTTCTGTTTAGCCGTACGTTCAGAAGATAAATTAACCTTCATCATATAAATGGAGACTGGATGAAGTACATTCGAGTAGAGATGAAAGACCATATTGCTACCATAACCATAGATAGGCAGGATGCCCTCAATGCGATGAATCTGAAAGTAATATCTGAATTGAAGGAGGCGTTTGAATCTTGTATTGAAGATTTACAAGTTGGAGTTATTATCTTGACAGGAGCAGGGGAAAAGGCATTCATCGCCGGGGCGGATATAAAAGCCATGCAAAAGATGAAGCCATCAGAAGCACTGAAATTTGGGAAGAGCGGACAGAATTTAACTCGAATTATTGAGAATTCATCAAAGCCCGTTATTGCAGCAGTAAATGGTTTTGCCCTTGGTGGAGGATGTGAAATCAGTTTAGCGTGCCATATTCGTATCGCTGGTGAAAATGCCCGGTTTGCTCAGCCGGAAGTCCGTTTAGGTATTATTCCGGGTTGGGGCGGAACCCAGCGTTTACCGCGTCTGGTAGGAAAAGGGAAAGCTATCGAAATGATTACAAGAGGGGAGATGACTGACGCAAATACAGCATTGCAAATTGGGCTTGTGAATTATGTTGTTCCACAAGCAGAATTGACAGAAAAATCCCAGGAAATTGCGTATTCTATTTTGAAAAACGGACCGGAAGCAATTCGTACATCTTTGGCATGTATTCACAAAGGTTACGATATGGCATTGGATGAAGGCCTTGAACTGGAAGTACAAGCGTTCAGCAATCTTTTTACTACAGATGAAGCAACCGAAGGACTCACTGCTTTTGTTGAGAAGCGGAAGCCGGATTTTCGATCCTGATTTTTCCTGATGTCAAGATTTGTAATTCTTGCTTCGGGCGCCCTGCATTATATTCGTAACAAAACTGGAAATATGCTCATCCGATACCGAGGCGATGAGGTCATTGCGGTAATTGATCCTGGTCAAGCAGGAAAAATGGTGAGGGATGTACTTGGCTTTGGAGGGGAAATTCCAGTGATATCCAGTTTTAAAGAGTCTGTTCAATTCCAGCCGGATACGCTGGTAATCGGTAATGCCCCTCTGGGGGGAATTATTTCTGATGAATACCGAAAGGAAATAATTCAGGCAATCCGGTTTGGGTGCGACATTATCAGCGGAATGCACGTTTTTCTGAATGACGATGAAGAAATTTGCCGGAGCGCAAATGAAAATGGAGTAAAGCTACTGGATTTGCGTAAACCGCCATCTCCTCCTCATTTTCCGAAAGGTACATGGAGAGACAGAAACGTTCCGGTTTTACTTACCGTTGGAACAGATTGTGATACAGGGAAAATGACCACTGCCTGGGAAATTACATCTTGTCTACGGAAACGCGGTTGGGATGTCCATTTTATTGGTACCGGGCAAACCGGAATCCTGTTGAGCGGATACGGTGTTCCTGTGGATGCTGTGGTAGGGGATTTTATGGCAGGAGAAATCGAATGTGCAATTGACAAAGTAACGGATGACGCTGATTTGATCGTTGTAGAAGGTCAGGGAGCCATCACTCATATGCTGTATTCCGGGGTGACGCTTGGAGTACTCCACGGCGCAATGCCGGATTGGATGGTTATGACCCATGAACCACTACGGAAAATGGATACCGCAGATCAACCCATGGTGGATTTTACAAAGGCACTGCAGTTGCACTTGGATTTGCTGAATCCGTTCAAGCCATCCACGTTTGTTGGAATAAATTTGTTGACATTAAATTTGAGTGAAGAAGACGCAAAAAAAGTATGCGTGGAGTATGAAAACATGTACAAAATTCCAGCAACAGATTTAATCCGATTTGGTGAAGGTAAATTGACTGAACATATCGAAAACGAGTTGAAAAATTGGAACTGAATTTTATTCCATATCGCATCCAGTGCAGGCATCCATTTGGGATTGCCCGGAGTACGCATGAATATTACGACGTTGTGTACGTTTATTTAAAGGAAAACGGATTTGTGGGAAGGGGGGAGGCTGCACCGTCTTCCCGTTACAATGAAACGATTGAACTTGTGCTTAGCAGGCTGGAAAATTGTCCAACATACTTTGATGATATTTCAAATCCGGAATCAGGT
>DPYO01000055.1:19558-20381 GCA_003535775.1 Fidelibacterota bacterium
AGTATGGCGGTGTTTGATGTATGGACGCAAAAACAAAAATTGCCTCTGTACTCATATTTTGGAGTTGAGTCCGCAGTTGCTCCCCTAACATCGTTTACCATTGCAATAGGTGAACTTGATTCTATTCCGGAAAAGATAAAGGAAGCGGAACCGTATGCAATTCTCAAAATCAAATTAGGAACGAAGAACGATAAGGAAATCATTGATACCGTTCGAGACTGCACAGAAAAGCCAGTGAGGGTGGATGCAAACGAGGGCTGGGATCTGGAAAGAGCAATGGAGATGTGTGAATGGCTTGCGGAAAAAAATATTGAATTTGTGGAGCAGCCCCTGCCTGCTGATCAACTGGACAAAACCGCGATACTAAGATCCAGTTCACCCATTCCAATTTTTGCGGACGAAAACTGTATGACTTCGCAGGATATTCCAATCATCGCTCATGCATTTCACGGAATAAACATAAAACTTATGAAATGCGGAGGTCTCCTGGAAGCTAAAAGAATGATTGAAACCGCACGGAAATATGATCTTCAAATCATGTTAGGATGCATGGTAGAATCTTCTGTGGGGATCACCGCTGCGGCGCATCTCTCCCCGCTGGTGGATTATGCTGACCTGGACGGAAATTTACTCATCGATAATGATCCGTATACCGGTGTTTCTGTAATCAATGGGCAGATTGTCCTTCCGGAAGGAAATGGACTGGGTGTAGAAGTAAAAAATGTTTCCGGTCTCAAATGATTGGCTCTATTTGTAGTTTGCTTAGTGAGGGAAGAGTGTTTTGGAGCGTAGATTTCAATAGGCAGGAATGCCTGGTGATCGG
>DPYO01000055.1:20713-26368 GCA_003535775.1 Fidelibacterota bacterium
AATCTCTGTATCCTGGGAGTATAATTTCCTAAATATCATCAAACCAGTTTATAGGTACACTTATTATTAGTAAAATCTAAAAGAAAATAAGAATGAAAATAATAGGAATAGAACATATAGGCATTGCTACAGAAAGCATAGATAAAATTGCACCGTTTTGGAAAAAGGTACTGAAGCTAAAGCATATGCACAGGGAAACAATTGAAAAGATGGGGGTGGTCACTGATATTTACGATACCGGAAGGGGTAAGGTGGAATTATTGGAGCAAACCGGGCAAGAATCGCCCATTGCAAAATTTCTCAAAAAAAAAGGACCCGGAATTCACCATATCTGCCTGGAAGTAGAAAATATAGAAGAAGCGATTTCAGAGTTGAAACAGGCTGATATTCAACTTACCAACGATGTACCGCTGAAAGGAGCAGGGGAGAGTCGGGTCGTTTTTATTCATCCAAAAAGCACAGGTGGTGTCCTTGTGGAATTAGTGCAGAAACCCAAATAAAAGGGGGAGAAAAACCGAACGATTTATTTGATTTAATGATTTAGATAAAGGCAGATCATTTTTTTATTTCTTTGAATGATCTACCTAATTTCACCTTCTTTCTTCTTTCCTCTTTCCTCTTTCCTTAGATTCCTTTATTTCCCAATTTTACCCATAGAAAATGGATATTACTTCAAAGATAAAGAAACTTCCCACTGATCCAGGTGTCTATTTGTTTAAAAATAAACAGGATAACCTGATCTATATAGGGAAGGCAAAAAATCTCCGAAACCGGGTTCGGTCCTATTTCCAGAAGAATAAGTATCAGACTCCGAAAAACCAATCCATGATCAAACGGATTTCAGACTTGGAGTGGATCGTAGTTTCCAGTGAAGTAGAGGCTCTTTTCACGGAAGCTAATCTTATTAAACAGCACAAACCGAAATATAATATCGATCTGAAAGATGATAAATCTTATCCTTTCATCCGGATCACTAACGAACCTTATCCACAGGTGTTCTTAACCAGGGATATTGTGCAAGACGGGTCAAAATATTTCGGTCCCTACACAGATATACGCTACTTGCGGAAAATTTTAAAGATGCTTCATAAAACTTATCAGATTCGCAGTTGCAGTTTTTTTATGGATGATGAAATTGTACGACAGCAAAAGATATCTTTATGCCTGGATTACCACATCAAGAAATGCGAAGGTCCTTGCCAAGGCCTGGTAAGCAAGGAGGAATACAACAGGATGATCAAACACGTTATTCAGTTCCTTCATGGACAGACACAGGAGACAGAAAGCTATCTCTTAGATAGGATGGAAGCAGCAGCAGGTACACTGCGGTATGAGGATGCGGGGCGCTACAGGGATCAATTAAAAGCTGTAAAAAGTTTCAAGGAACGGCAGCGAAAATTAACAGCGAAATTTGAAAACAGGGATGTGTTTGCACTTGCACGGGAGAGTGAATATGGTTTTGTCGTAATTGTTCGGATTCGCCAAGGACGATTGTTCAGCAGGGAAAAAATCCCTTTAAAGTCTCAGGATGATGACAGTGAAGTTCTTCGCTTCGTCATAGGAAGATTTTATCTGGACAGCGATTTTATTCCAAAGGAAATTTCTCTTCCAATTACACCGGATGATGAAAAGGAGCTCCTTGAATGGTTACGGCAAAAACGCCAGGGTGCCGTTCATTTTACATATCCACAGCGTGGAGAAAAAGCAAAGGAAATACGGATTGCATTCCAAAATGCCAAGCTGCTCTTAGGTGAATGGATCCTGGAACGAAAAAAACGGATGGAGTATATTCCCAATTCTCTCAAACAACTTCAGGATGATCTGCAATTGAAAGCACCGCCGCGGCATATTGAAGCGTTTGATATTTCTCATTTGGGAGGAACCAACACGGTGGGATCCATGGTCTGTTTTATTGATGGAAAATCCCGGAGAAATATGTATCGGAAATTTACTGTTAAAACAGTGGCGGGAATTGATGATTTTGCGGCCATGCGTGAAGTTGTGTTCCGCCGGTATAAGCGTGTTCAAAAAGAAAAGGGAAAGTTCCCTGACCTCATATTAATTGATGGAGGGAAGGGGCAACTCTCTATGTCCGTATCTGCGTTGAGGGAACTTGGTTTGGATTATATTACTGTTGTGGGATTGGCGAAACGATTGGAGGAGGTATTTTTGCCGGGGTGTTCTGACTCACAGACTATTTCAAAACAATCAGCAGGACTAATATATCTCCGGAAGATTCGTGATGAAGCCCACAGGTTTGCCATTGAATTTCAGCGCCAGAAACGGACCCAAAGCATAACTGACTCAATTTTTAAATCAATTTCTGGTATAGGTCCAAAGCGCATGAAAACATTATTTGTTGAGTTTCCTGATATAAAAGGTATAGCAAAAAGTAATTATAGAATTGTTTCAGAAAAGGTTCGGATACCGAAGAAAACCGCAAAGGAAGTAATTAAGGCAGCCCAAAATTTTATGAGTAATAAATAAGTGCATCAGCTTGATTTAATTTCCCTGAGTTTTTCTTTTCTCTGGCGAAGTTTTTCCTCCTCTTTTTTAATATCTCTAATCTTTTCAGATACATTTTTTCTCTGTTCATAAATTGTATTTTGCAGTCCTTTATCGTTATCATTTTCCTGTATAGAATTATCTAATTCAGTTAATTGGCCCTCCAACGATAATTTTTCCTGTTCCATATGGATTTTCTCCTGGGTAACTAAATTCTCCAGTTCGGAGTGAATAACCTGGATCATTTTTTTGAATTCCTCCGGATCGAACAAGCGAGTGAGAAAGACAATTTCTCCTTCTGGATTTATGATGATATTCCGGGTGACACCGCTTTCTTTGTGGGCGAACAATCCAAAAATGTTGGCACCGGGATCCAGGGCAAGGGGATAGGAGATCTGAGTCTCCTTTGCAAATTGACGAACCGTTTGTACCGGTTCATCTCTATCAATCCCAATAACCACCAGCCCCAGATCTTTGTATACGCCCCAGACCTCTTTTTCGATATGGGGCATTTCATTTCTGCACACTGAACACCAGCTGGCAGTGAATTGAAACATGATGACTTTATCCTGGAGTTCTTTAACAGTGGTGTAGGAACCGTCGGAAAATTCCAATTTGAAATCCGGGCAGGGGTCACCAATTTTGACGATGTATCCGCGCTCATCAGGTGCCTGGGGATGAATGATTGATATAAGGAAAAGTGAAAATAGGATGGACCAAAAGTTGGACAAGCATAGCTTAATTATTTTGTTCTTAACCATCAAAGCCCTGTTTTTTCATCCATTCATCGGAAACAAATTTTCCTAAATAATTTCGGATCCCATCCGCCAGTATCATCAGGCAATTCTGATCTTTATTTAATCTCTTTGCAGTTTGGAGAGCTGCCCACGCAACCGAACCGCTGGATCCACCAACTAATAACCCTTCCTTATGGATAAGTCTTTTAGCCATGTTAAATGAATCTTCATCGTTTATTTTAACGTACTCATCTACGAGTGAATTGTCGAGCACATCCGGAAAAAAGTCGTACCCGATGCCTTCCACATGATAGGGAAACACTTCATCACCGCCGCCAAGAATCGATCCATATGGGTCCACACCAATGACCTGGACATTCGGAATTTTCTCCTTCAATCTTTTTGCAACGCCAGTAATTGTACCACCGGTTCCAACTCCGATAACCACCATGTGAAGATCAGTACCAAATTCTTTCAGAATTTCTTCTGCAGTTCCGTAATAATGAGCGTCGGTGTTATTGGGGTTGGCGTATTGGTCAAGAATGTGCGAATTGGGTATCTCCTTATTCAGGCGCTTTGCTACTTCGATGAGGCCTTCAGGATCATTATAGGCAGCTTCATTTGGTGTGCGAACGATTTCTGCGCCAAGTGCTTTCAGTACAACTTCTTTTTCCATACTCATTTTTTCTGGCATTGTAATGATGAGCTTGTATCCTTTGACTGCTGCTGTAAGCGCCAATCCGATTCCTGTATTTCCGGAAGTAGGTTCAATGAGAGTGTCGCCCGGTTTTATTTTACCGGATTTTTCCGCTTCTTCTATCATGCGGATCCCGATACGATCTTTCAGGGAACCTCCTGCGCTCAGGAATTCACACTTGGCATACAGGGTACAATCCAGTTCGGATCCGATACGGTTGCATCGGACGATTGGTGTGTTCCCGATGGTTTCTAATATTGTATTAAGCAAGATTGATATTCCTTTAAATGTTAATCTACGAAAAATAATTTCATTGGAAATTACTTTAAATGAGTTATTTCAGCCATACCATATGCTGTTTATTTGCAACCTTTTACAAATCCTGATACTCCTTATGTATATATAGGTATAATTGAAGTGTGCTTTTGATTTTCTAGTTTTGGTTGCTTCAAATTGGGTGAAAACATAGGGAAAGATTTTACTTGATATAAAGTAATAGGTACTTTATTTTTTCCGCCCATTCTCATTCAATTCTTTGAATTAGTTATGAATGGTTGCAGATCGTGGATGATCAGTAAGAAGAAAACGTAAAAAAGAGGATAAAAAGAGACTATTTTTATCATTATTCACCGAAGAGTGACTGTAAAAAGTGTGATCTGGGTCAATTTTGGAGGGTGCCTCCATTATTTTTCTTGTAAGGAAGATCCTGACTTTTTAGATTGACTTTGAGTTTTGTGGATAATCATTTGACAATTGGATTCATGAACGGTTGGAGTATTTTATCCGACGTTTGTAATCCGTCAATGAGACAGGAGGTAAGACATAGGTATAATAGTTAATACTTGTTCTACTGCGTTCATTAACGCCCTCAGACCATCAGATAAAAATACCCCCCATTTTGGGTCTTTATGCGCCCAATTATTATATCCACAAGCTGTGTGTTCCACACAAATTTTCAAAATAATAAACGATAAACAACAAACCGAAGGAGTAGAAAATGAGACTACTTAACGTTAAAGCAACATTGATAACAACCCTTTCAGCCATTATTATGGTTTCTTCTGTTTATGCAGATATTGGGTTAGAGAATAAGGTTAAACCCTTAATTGATATTAAATCAGTGCAAGATTCAAAAATTAAAGCAGAATCCACTGAGTTACCGGTCTCCATAAATAATACCGATCATGGTGATCATGGTGATGGTCTGCGCGATACAGAAATCACTATTGAATTGTGGGATGCCTATGGTGACGGTTGGAATGGTAACATTTTGAATTTTTACTGTGTAACGCATGACCAAGATTTATTTTTGTCCCTGTTAAACGATGGTTACACTGATGACGGTTCTTATGCATTATATCCGTTTTCTGCACATGATGGTGATTGGACATTAACCTGTGATGGCGGTCAATGGCAGAGCGAGGTCTCATGGGCAGTCACCGATGTCGCATCAGGTCAGGTAATTATATCCGGTGGTGCACCTTTCGGTCCTGAAACGTTTACTATGCCTTTTGTTCCAGCTGGGAATCCCGGTTGCACCGACCCAGGTGCGCTCAACTACGGATACAATTGTGCAGGTGAAGATGTAGGCACTCCAGACGCAGATGACGGTTGCTGTGAATATACTACACCTTCTAATGATGATTGCGTCGATGCTGAAGCTGTAACATCTTATCCGACTGAGATTACATCATCGAGTGAAAATGCGACAATTGA
>DPYO01000193.1 GCA_003535775.1 Fidelibacterota bacterium
TGAAGCCATCATCCAAGCCATTCCCAAACTCAAAATAATTGCTCCAAACAAATAATAAAATGCTTGAAACCAATACAGGTTGGGGTAATACCCATAAAAAATTAGTATTCCTACAAGGATGATGACAAACACGCCATGAAGTACCAGCGATGAAAGCAATTTTACAACCGGAAGAATTGAAATTTTAAAATTTATTTTTTTTACTAAAAAAGAATACTCTCCAAAAACATTTGTTGTGGTAAGAATAAAATCTGAAACAAAATTCCATAAAATCATTGCAGTAAAAAACCAAGCCGGAAAAGGAATATTTCGCGTCAATCCCATTTTTAGCCCAACTGAAAAAACGAACCATAAGATCAACATCATTGCCAACGGTTGAATAAAAGCCCATAATAACCCTAAAACAGAACCAGCGAATCTCGTCTTAAAATCTTGCTTAGTTAAGCCGTAAATGACATCTCTTTTTTCAAAAATATCCTTAAAAAAATTTATTACCGGCATAATTAAATATCTAAAGTTGTAAGAGTTTTTTTCAAAATTATGGATTTATGATATTGTTTCAAATTCTTAATTCCGTTTTGTATAAGATGATGTTTCAATTCCTTATCGGATGTTAGCCGATGAATGGCAACGGCAAAGGCATCGTAATCACAATCTTGAAATAATAAACCTCCCTTTCCCAGCGTTTCACCGACAGCACACTGATCCCAGGCAATAATCGGTAAATGGTGGTACTGTGCTTCCAAAATCGGGACACAAAAACCTTCATGCTCTGAAAGCAGCAAAAAAACATCCGCAGACTGATAAAGTGTGTGCAAAGTTTTAAGATCAACTTTTTGATGAATTATTATCAACTCCCCTAATTTATATTTATTAATTTCATTCTCTAGCAGTTGATAGTATTTTCCCAATCTAGGGTTTATTTCACCAACCAAATGCAACCGGACATTTGTTCCATAAAAATTTACGTAGCTGTTTAAAGTGCGAATTAAATGAAGATGTCCTTTATTGGGGACAATTCTTCCGACAAATAATAAATTCACATAATCAAATTCTTTTAGTGTTTTTTCAATTTTAGTCGCTGGGGTGGTGTTTTCAAAATCTTGTAATAAATTAAAAGGAGGAATTACGGAGCATTGTTTTTTGTTGACACCACAATGAATTAACTCATCAACATTGTATTGAGAATCGCCAACAAACCATTTGAATTTTCCTGAATTAATCAATCTTGCGGTTTGTTTTCTTCCTTGTTGTGTTACACGAAAAATCAAAGGGTCAAATTCCTCAAAAAAAAATGAAGGGCTGATGTTATGGAATTTCATTATAATTGAACACAGAGCCAGCTGAAAAATTTTCTCTCCGAGTTCCCAATAAATACTGTGATGGTAAATCAACAAGTTATCCGGTTCGAGTAGACACTGAATTACATGCTCTTTTGTTGCAAGCAACGGACGAATGGAATCATGACAAAATTCAGAAAAGATTTCAACCTGATATTTTACTCCGAGCAAATGCTTGCGTTGTTCTAAAACATCGATGCTGATAGCATCATGCGGTTCCAGGGAAGGAGTGATGATAGTGATTTTCATGAAGCAAATGAGAATTAAAACAAGGATAAAAGTTGTTGCAGGATATTCTCTGAACGGTAGCGGTGGAAATTCTTGGATCCAGACGTTGTCAGATGTTCTTTTACGGACTGATCCTCTGCTACCCGGTGAAGCGCCACTGCAAAATCATAATATTCCGGCTCATCGAAAATTATTTGATCCGGACCCAAGGTCTCCTCAACCGCTCCTCGGTTCAGTGCGATTATTGGTAACTCATGAAACTGGGATTCCGCAATAGGCACACAAAAACCTTCGTGTTCTGACATCATCAAAAATGCGTCACAGACACTATAATATGTGTGCATTTGGTCAAAATTTACATTTTGATGGAAGATTATTTGTTCGCCTAAATGGAAACGATTTATCAACCTTTCTAACTCATAATAATATCTCTTATCCTGCATACTAAGTGAACCGATAATATGCAGTTGCACTTCCGGACCAAAGAAGTTGACGTAGTTACGAATTGTTTGGATTAGATGAGAATGTCCTTTATTGGGAACAACGCGTCCGACGGTGAGAAAATGTTTTTTCCCGTTTTGAATATTAGACAATAAATCCGAATCAATGTTTGCCTTACTGTATTCCTCAATCATCATTAGCGGGGGTATTATCGCCAGTTTGTGAGGATTTACTCCGAGTTGTTTCAGGCAATCACAATTAAAAGCCGAGTCTCCAATGTATTTCTCTATTTTGGGATTCCACACGAATTTCCGGGTCTGTAATTCTCCTGCTTGGGTGGCATAATAGTTGGAAAGATCGTAATCCTTGAAAAAGTGTGAAGGTGTAATATTGTGGTACTTTAACCATACGGTACATTTTGCTTCCCTCAGTATTACATTTCCTTCCTCCCAGTAAACACCGTGATGGTACAGCAATAAATTATCTTGGTCTTTGATAAATTCCTTCAGTTCATCTGGACTGATAAGCTCTTGAGTTAAATCTTGCTCTGCCCCACTGGCATAAATTACAGTGTCGAATTCTGCTTTTTTTAACAACTTTGCTTGTTGCCGAACATCGTTACCTATCGCGTCATGATAGGAGAGAAAAGGCAGGGCTATAATGATTTTCATATGTCAAAATTTTTTGCAGATAACAGCGTAATTCTGCTCTTTATAATAGCTATCTACAACTTGACGCAGCTCAGGATCAATGACTTTAGTATCCGGGAAAGAAGCGAGAGGAGAAAGGCGGATCACAGTCGTTTCTACAAAGCCCCTTTGTGTTAACATAAAACTCAAGGTATGTGGTGGAATAGGGTTTATATGTGTTGGGTCAGTATAGAAGTTGCAACTCCCCATCATCAAATTTTCTGGATTTGGAGTTTCAAAAATGGCGATTCCTCCTGATATCAGGACTCGAAGGCACTCGTCCAGTAAGTGTACTAAGGTTGAGAATGGTAAATGTTCAACGATATGAAA
>DPYO01000226.1:0-243 GCA_003535775.1 Fidelibacterota bacterium
AGAAGGTATCCAATTCGATCAGAATGGGCGAACAAATCTTGAATTATACCGCTGGAAAGGTGAGTGATTGTGGAGTGGATTGAGCTCACCCCCCACCACTCATTCCATAAGTTCAGACCGCTCCTGCCTGATGAAGCTCCAGAAGTCACCTATGAAACGGCAACACATTTTGCCTCCACAATGGTTGAATTCCAGACCAGAATTTAAAAAATAATAAATCCAGCAGGAGTAGTGTGTCCAAAA
>DPYO01000226.1:637-2049 GCA_003535775.1 Fidelibacterota bacterium
CTCTGATTTTCACCAATCATCACTACGGGGAAAGAAAAAAATCCCAGTAAAAATTACTCTTGACACTCTAAATCAAGCAAGTACTCTCGATCCCGAATTTTAATTTCCCCATACTCTACAGCATATTCTAAGAAATTGTCTGACGATAGCTTTGAAATGGTTATCTCAGACGAGTTGGGGCAAAGTATTGATCAGTACGAGAAAGCATTGTTAACAACTAATTTTCCAGCAATTCGAGATGCTTTATCTAAACATCTAAGTCAACTATCGGGAAAAGAAGTCCGTAAGGGGTTGGGAAACACATTTACTTATAAAAAAATGAAATGTAGATGTGGAAGTCGGTCGTTTTAGCTTTGATACCTACAGTATTTTCAACCTGCACGGGGAAAAATTGTAAAATACTTCCAGAGATTTTTTCCCGCCTTTGCGAGGAACAGAGTATTACCGTACTTGAGGCTTCAATGAAATCGCTTTAATTAACAGGTAAACCCGCGGCTTTGACAGGGGAATCACAAAGGTTTGACCGTGTGATGCGGTAGTCCTACGAATTCCTTTTAAGTTTGTTCCAAAAACTATAGAAGGAGAAAAAAATTAAGGACTTTCAAAGGTTAAGCCGTTTTTTACCAACTATTGTATAAAAACTTTGCTAACATACATTACCTAATGTTAGGTCTTTTCAATAATATTACATGGGTGGAAGCAATATTAGCTTCTCTGGGATCGAGTTACTGTCGTCTTAGAGAGCTTTTCATCAACCTTATTCTTTTTTGAAGGGAGTTATTGTGGAAAAATTAATCTTTTCTTTTATTGTAATATTTCTGGTTACACCTTTAACAGTATTCGGAGTGGATTGTTCTCAACTCACAACCCAGGAAGAAATACATGCTCTGGTTGCTGCAGCAAAGGAAGCCTATCCTCTGGAACGTTCTAAAATCAGTGGACAATTGATCGTGAGTCCATGTGAAAAGTCAGAGTGTTCAAAGAAAAATATAGAGTTGAGGAAAAAGAAATTAATGACCTTGCATTCATTACGTGTCGGAGATGATAAACGAACCTATTTCATCCAAGGGGAGAATGCCCCTATGTGTGTAGTCACAAGGGGGATTCGAAAGTTCAAATGTTCTGATTGCTCTGCAATATCAAATGATGAATGTCGAAGCTTCAATTCCAAATCATCTATTGAAGGAACTAATCTCGACTCAGTTGATATGCAAATACTAAATTCAGCTGATTATATAAATACGTGCGAACCCTATAAAAAATCAAAAAAGTTTTTTAAGATCATTGCAACCAAACAATCAGGAAATTCTCTTTATGACAAAATCGTAACGTTTTACGAGCAAAAACGAGGAGTGTTTATCAAAATTAATTACTATGCTGAAAATGTTCTTAGAAAGGTTTATCGATTTACT
>DPYO01000226.1:2426-2766 GCA_003535775.1 Fidelibacterota bacterium
CGATCCACTCAAGGGAGTGAAAAAAAATATTCATTCGAAACTAAGCTTACTATTGGCAAAACAAATAACAAGCTGAATGCCTATGCTAATCCAGATCAGGATCCATTTATAGAAAATATGCCTCTTGATGTTTTATTTGCTCATGATTGATATATTCATTCTCAATGAATTTGTTATGCTTCAAAAAATAAAAGTTCTATTCTGTGCTATTATTTGTCTGATTTTAGCAAATATGTCATCTAATCCTTTGGCAGCTGCAGAAACCTCTTACTCAAATATTGAAGTAGCAGTAATAACTGATGTCAACACTTCTACTGAAGAAGAGTCTTTAGAATCAGAT
>DPYO01000226.1:3147-9320 GCA_003535775.1 Fidelibacterota bacterium
TTTAGAATCAGATCCAGTTGCAGGCGAAGAAGAAGAGTCTTTAGACGTGGATCCTGCCAGCCAAGTACCAGCAGTCAAGACGGAACAAGATCCAAAGATAAATCCCGGATTTAAAATAAAAACAAAATGGACAAATTATGTAAATGCAGCAGTTGGAAATATTAAGGCAGAGCGTGGGTTTAGGTTGGGCAATGACCCTACTCAAGAAGATTCCCAAAATACAGCACTGCAATATCAGACTGACCTTACTATGCGATTCAATCCATCTTTATCGCTCAGATTTAAGGCTAAACTAGAAGGTTACTACTCCTACGAAACTATTGAAGAAAAAACAAATAATTCCACAAACCTTCTGATAGACCAAGCTACCATCACCTATCGTCAAGGTTCCCATTCTTTGGAAGTTGGAGAGCAAATCCTGGAAATTGGAACATTGGATAATAGTCCTATGGATATTTTAGGACGGCCCAACGAAGACGCCTCAGACGAGTTTGGAATCGGGAACAAATATTCCACCTTACCAACCCTCACTTACCAATGGAAAACTCGAGATCAATCTTTGTCCTTCTATGCAGTTCCCTTCTTCCGGGAAACAGATAATCAGGAAAGTACGCGTTCTAAGAACGAAAAAAATGGGATAATCATGGATTCTGCTTCAACCACACGAGATTGGTATGGAGTTCAATATGGATTTTCTTCCAAAAATCTAGATTCAAAAATTGGTTTCTTTCGATGGTTTGATCGTGACTGGTCAACTGAATATTCTGCGATACTGAAGGTCATTAATTCCTCAACAGGAAAAACAGAAACTAGTACTACATTCAGTGAAAATGTGTCTACAGTAGTCTTTAAAACAATCGAAATGGATCTCTCTTTAGGCGATTATGTATGGCGTATTGAAGGAGTCTCCTTTGACAATAAAAACTACTACGATGTGATTCAAAATGATGCTTATGAAGTTTATACAGAAATTGTTAATCAACCTTGGATGCTTTTTGTGACAGAAGGAACTCTTGCCTCAATAAAAACGAATCAAGTCAAAGAAAATATTTTTGCTACATCTCTGGAGAGAAAGTTTGATTCAGTATTTGTTATGCCTGCCTTTACCTATCGAAGTATTTATAATGTTCCCGCGAATACACATATATATAAATTTGAAAATGAAGATTCCCCAAAAACCCAAGAGAGAGACCTCTATCGTCAAGATCTCTCTTTGTTTGTCTCGATTGAACTAATGGATGCAATCGATGTGGAAACATCCGTGCTTACCTCTGCGCCTTTTAGACAAGATATTTTTATCAACGAGTGGATTTGGTCGCCGGAGAATTTTAATGGGAAACTCAAATTAAAAATATTAAAATCAAAAACGGACAAACTTTTCACTATGGATAAATCAGGGACGTTATCTAAAAAGTCTCAAACTATGGACAAAATTTTTTTGACCTATAGCCATCGACTCTAACTGACGATTGCGTCCTTAAAATATATACTTTCTTCACTATTAAATCTTCCCCTAAGAGAATTTCATGTTCATTCGATTTTTTATTCGGATATTCAACTTCCCTTTAAGTACATTGATTATAACAACTGTAATTACAGTTGTAGCACTTTTATCCCTAAATAAAGGACTTATTGAAGATGGAAGTTTGAGAATGGACACTTCCAGTTCTCCTCTCTTTGCACAAGGAGAAGACACTTCCTTCGATTTCATGAATAAAATTGATAAAGCTTATAAAAATGAAGAAGGAGGCAATGCTGCAAAGGCTATGATTCTCTATAGTCCAAACTCGATGACATTCGATCAATTGTCACTTTATGTAATTATACAGGAAGTGGATGAATGGATTTATAAAAATGTAAGGGGTGTAAAAAAGGTTGATAGCCTGCTCAACGCAAAACGTTATCAAGGATCTTGTCTTGGGAAACCATTACTTTATAGTCCTGAAATAGGAAATATCTGTGAATCGATTTTAACAACATATCAAAATCAAATAGAGTGTGTACGTAATAAAGATAAATATGCTCAAAGAATCCCAACCCCATCACAAAAAAATAGCAGTTCTGATGAAGAAGGATTAGAGGATGAAGAAGGATTAGAGGATGAAGAAGGATTAGAGGATGACAATGAGCAAGGTACTATTTCTGAAAATAATGATGATAGTTTTTATGAATCATTTGTTTGTACTCCTAAAATATTGGAAAAAACCGAACAAAATATCAAAGATGAGTTCAATGAGCGTTTTAAGAAAGTATTTGAAGATATTAAAAAGCTTAAATTTCTACATCGTAATGTGATTTCTGCTGACTTCAAAAGTGGAGCATTTAAAATCATATTTGAAGATGGAGTAAATAGTACAGATCCAGATATCCAGAAGTCATTGCATATCGCAATGGATATGCTTGGTGAGGCTGGTATGCGAGTAGCCTGGTTGGATTGGAAGAACTATGAAAAGCTCCTGGATGATATATTGGCTAGTGATTTTAAAATTTTAGTTCCTTTGACGATCTTTTTTATGGTCGGTAGTTTATTCTTTTCATTCCGAAGTATCTTTGGAATGCTGCTCCCATTATTT
This sequence comes from Fidelibacterota bacterium, assembly GCA_003535775.1. Lineage (GTDB taxonomy): Bacteria > Fidelibacterota > Marinisomatia > Marinisomatales > UBA8229 > UBA8229. Next base: position 5,721 of record DPYO01000226.1, read on the forward strand.
ACAGTAACTATTGCCGGGTTCTGGGTTGGTGGAATCATGGGCTACTTTGATATTCCAATCAATATTGTTACAATCAGCTTGCCCGTAGTGATCATGTGTGTGGGCAATGATTACGCTATTCACTTTCTCAATTTTTACTTTATAAACACTCGTGAAAAGCCAGAGGCCAGTAAAAAAGAAATCATAATAATGGCTTTGCATCATTTGACGGTTCCTCTCTCAGTAACAAGCTTAACAACCATTATTGGATTTAGTGCTCTTGCTTTTAATGAGATTCCTGCAATTCGCGAATTTGGTATTTTTTCAAGTTTAGGAGTGCTTATCTCCATTATTTTAACATTGACTACGTTACCGGCGATCCTGTTATTATTGCCTAAGCCTAAACTCCAGACTACAAGTGAAAGTGCAACTCCAAAAAAGAATGGATTGGATTTAATGCTTGATTTATTTACAAAATTTACAGAAAAATATCCATCAAAAATCATTTGGGCTTGGGGGGTACTCTGCCTTATTATGTTAGTTGGAATTGGGCTTATAAAAGTGGATGGAGAAACTTTAGCTTTATCGGACGATCATCCCTTTGTGCAAGACCTCCGCTATATTGAAGAGAATTTTACAGGTCGTCACTCCGTTACAGTTATTTTAAAAAGTAAAAATTCTACTAATGAATTCAAAACAGCCAATGTCATCATGTCTCTTCAACAAATAAACGACTGGGCCTTGCAAAAAAACGGACCTAATGAAGTTGGTGATATACCTGATCTGTTAGTTAATCGAGTGAATACAGTCGCAGAATATATAGATATGCATCGACTGGGTCTGGATAACATGAAAGACAAAGAAGTACGTACTTATTTTGACAGAACTGCGGACCGTTACGGATTTCCCACCTTTTTAAGTAATGATCAATCCATGATGATGGTTGTTATTGACTTTACAGCACTACCTGTACCCTCACAAATCGCCTTTATGGATCTGGTAAAGGAAAAAACACAGGAGATGTTCCCTGAATTTTCTATTCGATTGACGGGTGAAACTTTGCTATCCGCAGAATCTCAAGACAACATTATTTATGGTCAAATCCAAAGTATCACTCTTGCGTTGATATTCATCTTTGTTATTCTTTCAGCTCTGTTTCTCTCCATAAAGATGGGAGCTATTTCAATCTTACCTAATTTAATACCCCTTCTTATCTTTTTTGGAACATTAGGTTTACTAGGAATATCCATCAGTGTCACCGTTTCTATGATTGCAGCTATTGCTTTAGCAATTGGAGTCGATGACACCATTCACTATCTTTCCCATTACAATGAAAACCTGAAGAAGGTACGAAATGAACAAAAAGCAGCCATTCTAACCATCCATGAAACCGGTAGACCAATGTTCTTGACAACTGTATCCCTTGGGCTTGGTTTTATCGTTTTTCTTTTATCGGACATGAATAATCAACAGATCTTTGGAGTTCTTATGGCTTACACCTTTGCTATTTGCCTGATCTGTGATATGAATTTTCTACCCTCTGTCATGTCCAGGATAAAAATGATTACCGCATGGGATTATATTGGGTTGAAGATGAGTGATGAAATGATGAAAGCAATCAGCTTGTTTAAGGGTTTAACTGTCCGAGAAGCCAAGTTAGCTACTCTTATGGCATATGTTACAGAAGTCAAAAAAGGAGATACAATTTTTAGAGAAAATGATTTTGGACACGAACTCTTCATAGTTATGGAAGGAGAAATTAATTTCCATCTCGACAAGGAATTCCATAAATCCCCTGAGCATTTGGCTAATTTCAAAATGGGGGATAGCTTCGGTGTTATGGGACTCTTTGGAAAAACTAAACGTTTGGGAACCGCAACTGCAGTTAAAGACAGTAGTATGCTGGTTCTGAATATTGATCATCTGATTATGAAAATACTCAGCCGTTATCCTAAAATAGCAATCAAGTTGTTTGAAAATCTCGCAGTACACATTTCCCTGCAAATAAAAAAAGGTAGAAACCAATTAATTGAAGGAAAATCCAGGCTACTCACAGAAGCCAGAGAAAACCCGGATAAATATTTGGAAGTTTTGGTAAAATTAGTGGACGACATCATTGCAGACGGGGTGATTAGCATTGAAGAGCAGGAAGCGCTGGATCGCTTGATCTATGCGGATGGTGTAGTTAGCCAGGGAGAACAAGAGCAATTGAATCGCATTAATATGATGATAGAAAAATCATTGCTGAAAGAAGAAAAACCACTGCATATCTTGATTGATGAAATTATTGACGATGGTATCATAACATTTGATGAAAGAACCATTCTTAATAAACGTATTTATGCTGATCATCACGTTGATGAGGACGAGAAAAAACAACTGAGTCGACTCAACGAACTTATTCAAGATGGTAAAGTTCATGAAGAAAATCCTGTATATCAAGGAATCTTTCAAGGTTTTACTTCTACCCAAATACAATGGATGAAAGAAAAGTTTCCCTCAAAAGGACTCGCTCCTGATACCTTTGCCTTTCAAAATGGAGAGGATGTAAAGGATATGTTAATTGTCTTAAAAGGAAAACTCACCCTCAGTAAGGAGCTGTTTGGAAATAAACTTCCCATAGCTACCGTTTTTGAAGGAGATGTCATTGATACCAAAGCAGTATTCTGTGGAGAGGATAAACGAAACGTTGATGCGATAGTTCTTGAGCAAGCAGAAATAATGCGCATTAGTCGTGAAGAAATGAACTGGTTGAGTAAGAACAAAGTAAAACTAGCTGCAAGATTATATTACAATTTGTTGTGCAAATTATCTGAAGAACTGTCACATACTATGAAAGAACTACAATCCTCTAATCAATAAGAATCCAGTAAGAAGATAGTGTCATTTCATAATAGAAGGCCTATACAAAAGGTTTCATAAGCATTTTGATATGTAAAAACGTTTAGATCTTTTGTAATTCTGTATGAGGTAATGATGAATATATTGTGGGCAGAGTGTTTTTCCACTTTTCCTGATCCACAAATAAGTGGCATAAACTGGTTGACGTTATCGTTCAGACTGTGAGTGCTGTGATCGGAGGTTGTGAAGTTTGGGAACAAATCGAGGAGTTTGCTTTGACCAAACAGGCATGATTTAAAATAATACTGAAATTACCTCACTGTATTCCTTCGTAATCTACTATTCGTTGAGTTTTAATTTAATGAATTCCAAAAAACATCAAGAATGTTAGTACGATTGGTAGAGGGGATTTGAGAAGAGTTCACTCAGGATATTATCTCGATTGATGGCAAAACCCTTCGTCGTTCCCACGACAAATCAGCGGGAATAATAGCGTTCCAAGTTTTTGATGAATGAAGTAGCGAATACGCTATTTTAATACACTAGTATTTTAATGTAAAGTATTGATATAAAATATTCATTTGGCTTTTTAAGGAAAAACTATTAACATTCAATTTTATGATAAAATTCCATGTTTCTTCCAGGAATTAAAATCTCTTTATGGGCCATCCATCGCGGATTGCCATTAATTATTATTTTGTTCCTAAAACCGGAAGGATTGTCTCTTTGAGGATGACTTAACGAGGAAGGACTAAGAAAGTTGTTTGACAATATAATTCA
>DPYO01000028.1 GCA_003535775.1 Fidelibacterota bacterium
TGGTTTTTATCAGCTAATGGGATTGCCGCACTCCACTTCGTTTCGTTCGTAATGACAGGGATTAGTTCCCAGTCTTCACCATCTTTTATGTCGAATTCGAAAGTGATTAGATTTCCATCATTCAGCACTTCAATGACACATTCGTCTAAAGAGCAGAGCCTGGTGTCACCGTAAAAGCGTACGTCTGTAGATGGTTCGGGGGGTTTTGGAGGTAAGCTGTAGCGGAGTTTGTTTACTTTGGATATTTCACCACCAAAATATAATGCTATGTTATTTAGTGTCAATGTGTTCAGGTGATCTGGGAGTTGAAAGGTTCTTGATTTGTTGAGAAGCGCTGAGGATGACAAGGTAACCTCACCTTCGCCTATGCTTCTAAGCCAGTAGCCATAGCCTGGATCAAGGAATTCTGCTTCGACATAGCTTCCGTCAAAACCGTAGATCGTGCCGGGGACAATAAGTTCGTTTAAATCAATGATGGAGTTGATAGCTACAGATGTGGAAATACCAGAGATTAAATTCCATCCTTCAATTAGGGAAAGGGTAATATTGTCTATTGGTACACCAGAGAACATACATTCATCCGCCTCCTCAAAGCGGAGCCAGTAGCCGGAGCCAATGGCCATCTCATCAGTAGAAATGTTTAGGTAACTACCGGTTTCAAACGAATAAAGTGAACCATCAATATATCCATCACAGGGAAAAGGAGTCGTATCAAGAGGAAGACCAACAAGGTTCCAGCCTTCATTATGAGGAAGAGCGATCTCTATGATAGACTGATTATTTGAATACCCAGGCGAAGGACTCAGAAAATCCCAATCACTGCTTCCATCAGAAATCCTTCCATAGGAGATATCAGTTGATTGGGAACCAAAGGTTATGGAATCCAAAAGTGTTATCCCATCAAAATTCACAAGAGCCAGAAATTCACCTCCAGAGCTCAACTTAAAATTTGTATGAAATTCTCCCTGCTCCTGATCTTCATCACACCAGAAAATAAGATGGCTTTGGGGCTGAATTACCGTCCCCTCAGGGATTATCCATTTTGTCAGGTTATCTGCATTATCTGTGAGAAACAAACCTTCTATATTAACTGATTCAATTCCAGCATTATATAGTTCCAGCCAATCATCATATTCCCCGGCTTCATCCGTATTGGTTGTTTCATTGCTGGCAAGGATCTCGTTGAAGTATACCGCAACTCCAGGATTGTCATCCTCCATAAAAACTGCGGTTACATTCAAATCTCCATCAAGAATGACAGTAATACCTTCCTCCGTTTCAGTTGAACCTGCCCAATGGGAAAAACTGTATCCCGGATTTGAAATAGCAGTGATTTCTATGGGTATGTCATTAAAATATTCACCTGACCATGGATTTGCGGGAATGATCAGGTCAGAGACAGATATAGTTCCTCCATTCGACGGGACTACAGAAACATTCAAATTTGAGGATTCATTAAGTCCAAAATAGTTTCCTACATGATTGAAAACTATATCAGCTCTTAGAGCCCCGAATTCTTGTACATTAATAATATTTTGATTCCACTGACCAATATTTCCACCCCATCTAATAACGTGATTCGGCATTTCCGGTGCAATATTATCAACTATATCTGATATATGATTTACTACATAGCTTGGCTCAAAACGTGTGCTTAAATAGTAACAAAAGTGGTTTATAAATTTTATTTGAAATTCTTCGTTTTCCATAAGGCTTCTGAATAAAAATGTTGACCAAGGCGGGTTGGGCCAATCCGGTCCATTAGCATCTAATGCGAATAATAATGTGTTATGATATACATTGGTGGCCCACCAAAAAAGCCCGAAGCCAAAATCAGTATCATAGAGAATCCATTTCCATTTTGCACCTTCAATGTGCGGTCTCCAAAATTTGATGTTATTGCCGGGCCAATCAGTATTCCCCACATAAATTTGAATAATATTATAATCGATGAAATTTTCAATATCTACCTGTTCTTCAACCATCAGATAATTGTCTGGATTTGAAAGATCATTATTTTCTACAAAATCAATCATATTTAAATAATCCTGATTATCTCCTTCAATAATACCTGCATTAGCCTCAAGCTCATCCAATTCATCCGGGTCAACTCCAGGATTATTAGAGGCTAAAAATTCCTCATTCACTTTTTCTCTTAAATTGTGTATGCCCCAATACTCTCCATTAATGTAAACTGCTGCAGGTCGATATTCTTGGTGTTCTACCTCAGTATTATCCATTAAACTAGTATGCATTCCATCTCTAAACATTGTTGCGTTCTCTTGTCCGCTACCAAACCATTCATTACCAGAATTCCTTAATACTATTGCCGAAAATGTATCAATTTCTTTATCTGGAAAGATCTGATAATTAATCTCGTTCGTTCCATAGCCCGGCCTTGCATGGATTGCCAAGGATTTTTGCGGCAATCCCCTGCTCCACCCACCAAATATTTTAACTCCTGCATCTAAACTGAATCCCAGTTCTCCACTTGGCTCAAATAATTCAACATGAATTGGTCTTTCCCAGTCTTCCCAAAAGTTTGCTCCAAAATAAGGAAAATCCCACTGAGCATTTGGACCCATAACATATATTCCATAATCCTCATCCCATAGGTTGAATGGATCCGAAGTAAGTGACACAACAGGAAGGGTTGACTCCTCATCGATTAAAAAGGAATGAGTAGTAACTTCACCTGGAAAACATTCAGAATGAATCGCTGCTGCTCTCAAAACCATGGTTGTCGCGATAAAAATCGGTTCTGAATAAATGAATGAATCTTCTGATGGCATTGAACCATCAAGGGTGTAATAAATTTGATGAGTATCTGAGTTTATTGATAAGGATACGATAACTGGTCCAGAATAAAATCCTCCCTGTTGAGAAACTTGAGGAGTTTCGCAAAATTCATTAAATCCTTCCGTATCATTCGGTGACTGTGGTGTTGGTTCTGGAAAAAATAACCAGGTGTCACTACCGTCAGGCTGGCGCCCGTATGAAATATCTGTTGGAATTTCTGTTGAATCAACCATATCCATAATCTCACCGGAAGGATGCGTTAATAAAATAGGTTCCCCCTCTGATTTGATCTTAAAATTGGTATGGAGATTAGTTAATGAAAAATTAAGGATATCAGGAGTCCCGGAAGGATTATCAGGAACCTGGGCCATCCCAAGGGTGAAAAAGGGAATCAGACTCATATCTGAAGAAGTTATATTATAATTATGCACCTGGACCGCTAGTATATTTTCCCCATTTATCAGGAGTCCTGATTCGGAATCTATTTCGTATCGTTCAGGAAAACCGCCATTATAAATCTCTGCCTCTCTCCATTCATAGGCACCTTCATCATAGTTGGGTACAACCCCAGGAGTTCCTATATTTGCACGGGCAATCTCATCACCATTCAAATAAGCAACAAACGCATCATCATAGTCCACATGTAATACAAGAGCTGCTATATTATCAACGGATTCAACCTCGAACGTTTTCCTTACAAAAACAGACATGACCTGAGGGACTTCTGTAGCATCGTCACCGTCACCGTAACCAAATCCGCTGGGACCGTTTAACCAGCCAGAGTCATCAAATGACAATTCCCGCCAGCTGGAAGGTGGGTTTGTATAGCCGATGAAGTAATTCCAGTCATCGCCCCAGTTAATAACGGTTTCCCAATGCTGTACATTTGAACTTTCATCTTCTCCTGATGCGAAAACAAGTAAATAGCTTTCAGAATCAATAGTCACGCCTGGAAATACCCATTTGAAAGGTTCCTCAGGATCATCAGAAACGCCATACCCTTCCAGGTTTATTTGTGCTGTGGTGCCATTGAAGAATTCAATCCAATCAGGAGTATTTCCCTCTTCATCATATAAAACGGTACTATTACTGGATACAATTTCATTGATTTGAATAGTCTGTCCGGGAATCATTGCGAACAGGAATATTGTGTATAATAAGAGCTTCACAGAGTTATTCTCCACTTTTATTTTTTCAATTTGAAGTATAAATTCTATAAAAAAATGGCGCATTTATCCCATAGTCAATAGAATAACGGTTTCCCTTTAGAAATTACTTACACAAGATAGAAAACTAATTTCAAATGTTTTAAGAGAGTAATCGGACTAAAAATAATCCATGAAATCTTCAAATCTACTTAAAACTCAAATGAATATTTCAACCATTCCTTTGAACTGCCGCCAACCATTACATCAAACTCACCCGGTTCAAACACAAACCTGCCCCTATTATCGTAAAAACTGAAATCGGCTTCCCTCAGTACAAATGTAATATCCTTTTGCTGGCCCGGCTCCAGGCCTACTTTTTCAAACCCTTTTAATTCTTTTACAGGCCGGGTTATACTGGCAAAAAGATCCCTGATATACAACTGTACAACTTCTTCTCCGAATTTGTCTCCCGAATTTGTAACCGTGACACGAACCGTGACTTGGTTGGTCTCATTGGAACTTTGAACATCGAGGTCTGAGTATGTAAATGACGTATAGCTTAATCCATAGCCAAAAGGGTAGAGAGGATCGTTGGATTCATCAGAATAATGGGACCAGAAAACCATATCACTTGGATCTGGCCGACCTGTGTTTTTATGGTTATAATAGATAGGAATCTGACCCTCATTTCTTGGAAATGACATAGTGAGTTTTCCACTTGGGTTATAATCGCCATACAAAACGGATGCAATAGCGTTTCCGCTTTGTGAACCCAAATGCCAAGCTTCAACGATGGCTGGAATATGCTCGTCAGCCCAGGGGATGACCAAGGGTCTTCCATTCATCAATACCAGTACAATATTTTTATTAACTGCATATATTTTTTCCATCAGTTCCTGTTGTAATCCTGGTAAATCAAGAACCGTCCTGCTTCGTCCTTCTGCTGTTTGAAAACCATGTTCGCCCAGAACCAGTACAACAACGCCACATTTTTTTGCAATTTCAATAGCACCATCCATGCCTGTTCGGACCGTTTCATTAATATTTATTTCACGTATGAAAGATGTTTCCCCAACTGTGAGGTCCACACCTTTACTATAATTAACCTTATTTCCTTTATACTCCTCCATCCCTTCCAATACTGAGATAGCAGTATTAGCGTCAACAGCACCACGCCAACTACCCAGAGGGCTGTTTTTTTCATTTGCCAGGGGACCGATAAGTGCTATATGGAGATTTTTCTTAGCCAGAGGCAGGATATTATTATCATTCTTTAATAGTACAATCGATTTTTTTGCGAGGTCCAAAGCCGCAGCTGTGCAATCCTCCTGAAAAGTTAATTCCTTTTCTCTTTTTTCGTTGCAGTAATGGTACGGATCATCAAACAGTCCAAGTTCATATTTCACGGTTAATATTCTTTTTACAGCATCGTCAATCAACTGGATATCTACTTTACCATCATTTACCAGGTTGGCTAAGTGTTTCACATAATGATATGATTCCATGTCCATGTCGGAGCCAGAATGAACGGCGATTTTTGCAGCGTGTACCCCATCTTCAGCAAATCCATGGGGGATCATTTGATCAATGGAACCCCAATCTGATACTACAAATCCAGAGAAACCCCAAGCCCCTTTTAGTAATTCACGTTGTAAATATGGATCACCAGTGGCGGGTATTCCATTTAATTCATTGAAAGAATTCATGAATGTTTTCACTCCTGCTTTCGCAGCAGCCTTAAAGGGTGGTAGAATAATATTGTGCAGCGTTGATGTACCAATATCTGCTGTATTATAATCCCTGCCGGCTTCGGCAAATCCATAGGCAGCAAAATGTTTTGCACAGGCAGCTATCGTATTTGTAGCGCTCAAATCTGTCCCCTGGAAACCCTTTACTCTTGCAATTGCGACTTGGCTTCCTAAGTATGGATCTTCACCTGCTCCTTCCATGACCCTTCCCCAACGAGCATCGCGTGAAATATCCACCATGGGTGCAAATGTCCAGTTTAAGCCGGCTGCTGACGCTTCAGTGGCCGCGAAGCGAGCAGATAATTCGATTGCTTTCAGGTCCCAGCTAGCACTTTCAGCCAGGGGAATTGGTGTAATAGTTTTATAACCATGGATAACATCAAAACCGAATATTAGAGGAATACCTAATCGTGAGTTGTTTACCGCCAGTTCCTGCATAGCACGAACTTCTTTTACACCTTTCACATTTAAGACGGAGCCAACCAGCCCCGAGCGGATTTGATCATATTTATGTTTTGCGTTATCATCGTTTGGAGGAGGACCAGTGACATCAAAAAAACTAGAGTATTGGTTCATCTGGCCAACCTTTTCCTCCAGTGTCATTTTCTGTATCAGTCCATTTATAAATTTTTCACTGTCTTTAGCAAAGGAAACACTGGCATATAGCAGTGAAAAAAAAATAATGATTAGCTTTGTCTGAAATATTGATTTATTGAAATACATGTGTCCTCCGCGCAACAATTTCCACGGGTAGTAATATTGTAGTTGGTCTTGTCTTTGTTTGGTTTTTGTTTTTAATACGGTGTATAAGATATTCCAATGTACTTTCTGTCAACTCATCCAATTTTGTATCAAT
>DPYO01000156.1 GCA_003535775.1 Fidelibacterota bacterium
CATCTTGCAATGAAATCGGGGATGCTGGCTGCAGAAACAATTGTGGATGCGTTAAGTGAAAATAATTTTTCCGATGAAATACTTTCAGATTTTGAGAAGAAGGTAAACTCAAGCTGGCTGAGAGACGAATTATGGAAGGTTCGAAATTTTCACCAGGCGTTTGACCACGGATTATTTGGAGGGCTCATAAATGCCGGAATGGGACTGGTTACAGGAGGAAGAGGCTGGGGATATAAAAACCGAATGTCCAGTGAATCGGGACATTTAAGGATGGAGAAAGGCAAAATTGAAAACCGGTATAACGAATTAAATTTTGATGGAAAATATCTGTTTGATAAAGTAACTGACGTCTACCATTCTGCTACAGCCCATGAAGAAGATCAAATACCACATTTGCATGTTCGTGATCCGGATGTCTGTATAACAAAATGCCCAGAGGAATTTGGGAACCCATGTGAAAAATTTTGCCCTGCTGATGTCTATGAAATGGTTGGAGAAGGAGAAACTAGAAAACTTCAAATCAATTTTTCGAATTGTGTTCATTGCAAAACCTGTGATATTATGGATCCTTACCAGATCATTGACTGGGTCCCGCCCGAAGGAGGAGATGGACCTACCTGGGTCAATTTATGATCACTTCCCATGAAAGAATTCAATAATTATTCTGATATTTTTATCCATTTTTAGTCTATATAATAAATAAGGAGAAGTTCAAAATTCTAGAGGTAACCTCCCAATATCTCAATAATCGTGCAGATCCTGATGAAGGAGTTGTATTCACCCCAAATAAACACGCAATATTTATGGTCAGGGAAGCAATTTTCTGGCGCTTGATTCAGGATTTTCCAAACGTATCGTATAATCAATATCATACTTTCATAACCGGATTAGCAGATAGAAGAACCGGCGAAAGCTTTCTCACCGTCCTTTGTGAGTATCAGTTTCAAGATCCCTCAGCAGGAGATGGAATTTTTATGAAAACACTTTGCCGGGAAATATATGACCTTTGTAATAAATATGATTATCAAATAAAAAGAGGGTGGGAAGCAGAGCATGTTCACGGATGGGAAATAAACAGGGAAATTCTGGAAGCCTGTAAACGGAATATGAGCTTTTCTCCTCATTTGGTTCAAGGTGATTATCTCAATAGCGAACTAAAAAAACCTGTGGATGTGATTATTGCTAATCCGCCCTATGTACGGCAGGAATATTTATCTTCAGATTATAAGCAAAAGCTCATTGAACAATTTCAACCTGAGTTTTCTGGCATAAAATTATCTGTACGTTGTGATTTGTACATTTATTTTCTACTGAAAGCATTAAAGAATTTGAATAAAAATGGAGTGTTCACATTTATCATTCCAAACAGCTGGATGGATAATTTATACGGAGAAATATTAAGGAAACTGTTCAGAGACGAATTTCAACTTTTATCAATAACCGATTCGGGTTCGCGGCATTTCAAGCAGGAAGTCAACACAGTGATTATCTCAGGCGTTCTAAAAAAACCTGCGAAAAATAATCAAATAATTGTCAACCTGGATCAAAAGAGCAAATCAATTTCCCAGGAAAGTTTACAGTCTTTAGACCTTGGCTGGCATGGATCTTTATTCAGGTGTCCAGCATGGCTTCTGAAACAAATAAGGGAGAACAAAGCGTTAGAAACAATCGGTGGCGTATTTTCTGTTTGTTCCGGGATCATCACCGGGAATAATCGTGCCTTTTACCATCAAGAGAAAATCAAAAACTCCCTTCCTGCAATCCGAAGTCCTAAAGAGACAGCTTCCATTAAATTTACCCGAACAAATGTTCAATCCTGGATTGGTTTGAACGGTGGAGGATTCAAAGTTAAAAAAGCGCCCTTATTATGGACGGACCTCCGTGGCGGGCGTCATGTTGTTGTTTGGAATCAGGACAATCTTCCATTTGAACATACGTTTTACGGCTTGCATCCGAAGGATGGAAGAAATGTGGAAACATGGGCTTACATTCTGAATTCATCATGGGTGTGGCTCATGGTAGAACTTTTTGGAAGGAGAGGGCTGGGAGGAGGCGCCATCCGTTTGGTAAAAAATGATCTTGTTAAATTACCGATTCCGCTTTTCACCAATATAAAATTCCCTTCCAATCTCTCAGGATTTTTAGAACGACCGATTTATAATTGGCGAACAGAATTGGAACAAGAAGACAGAAACTTTGTTGATCAATATATTTTTAAATTCCTTGGAATGAGTACGAAACAAAAAGAGTGTATGATTCTCCTTCGTTTACTCATGGAAAAAAGGGAATCAAAAGCCCGAAGCGTTCATGACTGAACACACGAACCATTATTACTATTCTTTTGAGCAAGAAGGGAACTTCAGTTATTCAGCGGAGGATATTGATCAACTGTCTGAATATGAAAAATATCAATTGTCATTTCATCCTGAGCGCCCAAAATATCTTGATTATCTTTCATTATTTGATTCTGTTGAAGAATGCTTTTCCAGCGATGAATTCGGCGCCTGGCTGATCCAGACTCATCGGGCAGAGATCACAATCAACGGATCATCAATCCCATTGATGTCAATTGGCCAGCAGACCGGCCCCACTTCCCGTTATAATGAAATGCTGGAAATGATGAAGGACGGCGAAAAAGTAAAACACTGGAACCATGGAATGCCTACTCCGGCTTCCTATGAGAGGGCAATCCGCGCTGTTGATGCGGCGAATGAAGAAAGTCGAATGATCATTACTTTTGTGGATACACCGGGGGCTGATCCCACGGAAGAATCAGAAGAGGGAGGCATTGCATGGCGGATTGGAGAGACTATTCAAAAATTGATTGAATCAAACACTCCAACTTTGTCTCTGATTATAAACCGCGGGTGCAGCGGGGGAGCCATCGCGTTAACAGGATGCGACTGCGTGTTGGCTATGGAATATTCTACTTATCTTGTAATTACCCCAGAGGCATGTTCGTCAATACTTTTCCATACCCGTCACCGAGCTAATGAAGCAGCGGAAGTCTCCCAGATCACTTCCCGGGAAGGTTTTGAATTGGGTATTGTTGATGAAATGGTACCTGAAAAGCCGGGGCCGGCACACCGCAATCCGGCTGAAGCAATCCAGACTGCAGGGACAGTTCTAAAAAATTGGATTGAAAAATTGAATAAAATTCCTGCCAAAGAACTTTTTCAAGATAGAATCGAACGCTGGAAAAAGATTGGTCATTGGGATGAAGTAACGGTAAACAAGACTCAATTAATTCAGGAAAAAGTATCCCGACTTCCTATAATAAATAAGGAGGGATTCGTAAAGCGTCACAAGGATTGCTACTCAAAGTCAGGAAAGCGTATTTATGATCCTGTGAATGGTTCCCTCCTTCAAAAAAATAATTATGTTTGCGATATATGTGGCCACAGGTATGCTAGGCCAAGCGCCTGGGATTATATGGATTTGATTCTGGATCAAGGCTCCTTTAATGAACATGAAGAAACCCGCTATGTTATAGATAAAGATATTTTAGAATTTCCAGGATATAGTGAAAAATTGGAGGAAACCCGCCTAAAAACTGGAATGACTTCCGCTCTAATCACCGGAATGGGAAAAATTCTAAAAAATGAAGTTATTTACTGCGGAACGGAATTCGGATTTTTAGGCGGGTCTTACTGTATGAGTTCCGGAGAAAAGATTTGGCGTGCAGCAGAGATTGCTTTGACAAAAAGATTGCCCATGGTTCTTCAAGCCTGCGGAGGAGGAGCCCGCATGCATGAAGGTTGTTCTTCCATGGTTGGCATTCCCAAGGCACATGTAGCTCTCACCCGCGTAGAGCGAAAAGGGATCCCTGTGATTACCCTGATCACCGATCCAACGCTGGGAGGAGTTGCAATTGGCTATGGTTCCCGGGGAATCAGGTTGTTTGAGCTCAACAGCGGAAATATTGGTTTTTCCGGCCGGCGGGTGATTGAACAATATGTGGGACACAAATTAGGACGGGATTTTCAGACAACCCAGTGGCTCCATCAGCACGGGCATGCCGATACAATTGTCACACCAGAAAATATCAGAAAGATGATTGTTGAAATAATAGAAGGCAGCTCACCCCAAAATACAGTCGACAAATGAAACGCCCAAGCATGTACAATCGGCATGAGGCCAGCTTGAAGGCATTTGTTGAAAAATGATTTCTAAAGCATTAATAACAGGTTCATTTAATCATACGGTTTTTCATGAAAGGAATTCCTGACCAGTCTTTTTATGAATTCAGTTTATGCCTTATACAAATTTTCCAGGATGTCTCTATACCGTTCCGTCACCACTTTTCTCCGGACTTTCAATGTAGGAGTTAACTCATCTTTGTCCTGATCAAAATCTTCTTCCAATATAAAGAATTTCTTTATTGTTTCGTATGAAGCCAGCTTTTCATTCTTGATGTGGACTTCCTGGCGATAGAGTTTGTAGACTTCCTCTTTTTTAGAAAGATCAGCCAAATCCTGGTATAAAAGTTTATGGTCACGGGCAAATTTGGCGATCTCATCTTCATCCATGGTTATGAGTGCAGTCAAATACGGTTTTTTATCGCCAAATACCATGGCCTGGCTTACGTAAGGACTGGTCTTTAAAAGATTTTCTATATTTTGGGGTGCCACATTTTTTCCGCCAGCTGTAATGATCAAGTCCTTTTTTCGATCTGTAATAAATAAATAACCATCTTCATCAATATGACCCACATCTCCTGTATGAAGCCAGAAGCTGCCGTTGCTGCCAGGTTTCAATAGTTCATTAGTTGCATCTTCGTTTTTATAATATTCTTTTATATTTTGTGGAGCACGGACACAAATTTCACCATCATCAGCAATCATCACTTCGGTCTCAGGAAGTAGTTGTCCTACGGAACCAATTTTAACAAACCCCGGTTTATTACAGGATATAACCCCAGTTGTCTCCGTCATACCATAGGCCTCATAAATGGTGATGCCCATCCATTTAAAATAGTATATTATTTCCGGTGAAATAGGTGCTGCACCTGATATCATAAATCGTATCCGACCGCCAAAAATATCCTTGATCTTATTGTAAATAAGAAACTTGGCAATGGCTGATTTGAATTTTAATGTAATGGGAATCGATTTCTTTTTAGATAACAATTTGGATCGTTTTCTACCTGTCTCAACCGACCAGTTATACACTTTTTTCTGCACCCATGTTGCATCTCCAATTCCTGTGGAAATCCGTGCATAATACTTTTCATAAACACGGGGAGTACCGAACATAATGGTTGGCCCAACCTGGCGCGTATTATCCGGCATGTCTTCAATACTTTCAGCAAAGGCGGTCTCATTACCATAAACAAGCTTCAAAAAATGCCCCAGGAGTCGCTCTGCAATATGAGCCAATGGTAAATATGCTACCGATATATCCTCTTTTCGAATATCGAGCAGATCTGGTAAATGTTTGATCATGGAGATGACGTTGTCACTGTTGATGACACCAGCTTTTGGGTGTCCTGTTGTTCCTGATGTATAAATAAAGCTTATTACTTCTTCCGGTTTACTGGATTCGATCCTTTGTTCAAAAGAACCATCATCTATGCCCATTTCAATAAAATCAGCAAACGAAGTCACATTGGGAAGATCTTTGGGGTGGTACGCATCAAATACAACTGCTTTTTCAACTTTTGGCAATCTACCCCAAATTTCTAAAATTTTATCAAGTTGTTCCTGATCCTCAATAAACATGAGGCGTGCATCGCTATGCTCTGCTATATAAAGAACTTGTTCTTTTGTATTAGAATGGTAGACTGGTGCCGTAACACACCCAACGCACATAATAGCCATATCACACATGACCCACTCCAACCGCGTTTGCGATAGAATAGAAACTTTATCTCCTGGATTCAAGCCAGATGCCAGCAAGGCTTGGCCAATCTTTTTGGCATTTGCTCCGTATTCACCCCAGGTTTGAGATTCCCAAACTCCTCTTACTTTAGACCAGTTTGCAATATCATGTTTCTGTTCAGTCACATGATGCAAGAATGCTTTAGGAACCGTATTGCAAATATTAAAGTCAGGTTTACTCATGACCGCCACAAACGTGCTCTGCGGACATATTTTCCTTCACCCAAATACATTTCCCGCACTTTTTCTTCCTCATATAATTCGTCATAGGTTCCGCTTAAAAAAATCTTACCTGATGTAAGGACATACCCGTAATCTGCAATTTTAAGAGCTTGGGTCACATTTTGTTCAACCAAAAGTATTGTCACTCCAGCTTGATGTAAGTCTTGAATAATTGTGAAAATTTCCTGAACGAGTTTTGGTGACAAACCTAAAGATGGTTCATCCAATAATAACAATTTTGGTTCCAGCATTAATGCTCTGGCAAGAGCCAGCATTTGCTGTTCCCCTCCGCTTAATGTTCCAGCCTGCTGACTGCCGCGTTTTGAAAGTATTGGGAAATGGGCTGTGACTTTTTCAAAACGATCTGCAAACAGATCTTTATCTTTTATCAGGAACCCACCCATCAACAAATTTTCATTAACAGTTAATTCCGGGAAAATGCGTCTATTTTCAGGTACATGGGATATACCCATTTTGATGATTTCTTCAGGGTCTTTATGATTGATTTGTTCATCATTAAAATGGATGGTTCCGTATCCCGGTTTAGTAATACCAGAGATCGTTTTTAAAATGGTTGTTTTCCCTGCGCCATTGGCTCCAAGAATACAAACAAGCTGTCCTTTTTTAACACCCAGTGAAACTCCATGGAGAGCTTTGATCTTGCCGTAAAACGTCTCTACTCCAACCATCTTAAGCATGGACTTCGTCCCCCAGGAATACCTTAATTACTTCAGGATGATTTTTTACTTCTTCCGGTTCTCCCATTGCCAGAACCCTGCCGGAATCCAAAACACAGATACGATCCGAAATATTCATGACCAAATTCATATCATGCTCTACCACTAACACAGTTATCTTCAGGATATCTCTTATTTCAGAAATAATTTTTCCAATTTCCAATGTCTCCTGGTCATTCATTCCCGCAGCAGGTTCATCTATCAGGATCAATTTTGGTTTACAAATCAGCGCACGTGCAATTTCAACCAATTTTTGAATACCATATGGCTGCCCGCTCAAATACTTCTTTTCAAAGTTGGCAATCCCTAAAAAATCCATAACCTCTAAGGCTAACGCTTCTTCTCTTTCACGTTCTTTTCGTGAAATCCATCTAGTGAATGTATCCCTCACAGTTAACCTGTGGTGGGCACCTAATAAAATATTATCGAGGAGAGTCATAAAAGGAACATTCTGGAGATTTTGGAAGGTACGGGAAATACCATATTTGACAATCTCATGAGGTCTTCTGTCCAGAAGGTCAACATTGTTATATTTTATAGAACCCCGTTGAGGAGAACAAAAACCATTGATACAATTGAATAATGTGGATTTTCCGGAACCATTGGGCCCGATTAAAGAAAAGACTTCTCCCTCTTTTACGTCAAACGATACACCATTCAGGGCCACCACACCTGAAAATTGCATGTGCAGATTATTAATTCTCAAGTCAGCCATGACAAATAAAGCCCCCGATATAAAGATCGAGGGCTTTATAATTTAATTGTTATTATTTAACCCAGTCAGAAATAACAGTCTGAACGCCTTCTTTCACTTGAACGAGGACCACAGATTCTGTTCCGGCATGATCATTAGAATTATAGGTTATTGGCGGAAAAGCACCCGAATCCCAATTTTTCAATGTTTCTAAACCATTGACTAATCGTTTCCGAGTGGGGTTTTTACCGGCACGTTCAAGACCTTCTACAAGGACTTTTGCTGTGATATATCCATAAAAATGATACATTCCCATATAAGCTTCCGGGACTTCGTATTTTGCGCATAATTCTCTATAGTGGACAGCACCCGGTGCATCAGAATTCCACAAATTCGCAAAGTTTGATGCAATAAAACCTTCACCGGCAGGTCCGGCTGCAAGCGCAACACGATGATCCATTGTAGGACTTGTTCCATAAAACTGCGGTGAAAAGCCCATTGCAGCTGCAGTCTTCATCACAATAATAGGTTCTTTGACCACCCCGGCGATAATCACGTGACCCACACCACCTTTAATCAAATTACCAACTTGACCGGCAAAATCAGTTGCTCCACGCTGATAGGCTTCTTTTTGTATAGACGTGCCTGTTGCTTTTTCAGCTTCAGCTGCACCTTTTAATACATTTTCACCATAATCATCATCCTGGTAAATCAAACCAATTTTGGCATTGGCATCTTGACTCAAGATATGATCAACAAGAATTCGGGTTTGTTTATCGTAACCCGTATCTGTATGGAAAATTAAGTCACTTGCTGGGCGTGACATATCGGACATAGTACCCGATTGTGTTGCTGGAGCAATGAGTGGTGTGCCTGTTTCAGCCAAAATGGGCCTGATGGCTTCACATGGTGAAGTTCCTATTACATTATACAAGCAAAATACCTGGTCTTTTTCAATCAATTTCTTTGCTGCCACTACAGCCTTTTGAGGATTGTATTGATGATCTTCAACTATCATTTTAATTTGACGACCATGAACTCCACCTTCTTCATTGATGTATTGGAAATACAGATTTGAACCGGCAGGTAAAACTGCGCCTAATTCTTTCATAGGACCGCTCAAGTCCTGAATATTTCCAATCAAGATTTCTGTATCAGTTACCCCTGGTGCTGGTGCCTGTTTATCACAGGTAATAAACATCAGTCCAATAATGATTAGTAACCCTGTTATGTTTTTCATGATTATTCTCCTCTTTTTAATGATTATGTAACCCGCTTACGCGGATTGAATGGAAATAATTTCCAGTAAATTCTCATTTTGAGCCACATTCCATATAATCCTTGTGGTTGGAATATAATAAATAACAGCATTATTAAACCGAAAATGAATGCTTGAAAATCGCCAGCTTCCAAATGGATATATTTTGCCAATCCATCTTTAAATAAAGGAATAAACAGGTTTTCCATTAACACAATAAACAAGGTTCCCAGCACAGCACCATAGATTGATCCAGCTCCGCCAATAAGCACCATTACGATAAAAAATATTGATAATAAAATATCAAAATGATCTGTAGAAATAAAATGGCTTGTATGGGCAAATAAAACACCGGCAAAACCGGCAAACATACCTGAAATAAAAAATGACATCATTTTATACTTGGCTAAATTGATTCCCGATGCCTGAGCTGCTTGTTCCGAATCCCGGATAGCCATAAATGCACGGCCAAGTTTGGATTGGATAATTCTTCTGGCAATAATAACAGCCAGAATAACAAACGTATAAATCAAAAAATAATTATCCCAATCATTTTTTATGGTCATTCCAAAGAAAGAAGCTTTAGAAACTTGTAAGCCACCAGCGCCGCCTGTCCATTCCCGAAGCGCAATGATGAGTCGCTTAACAATAAACCCAAATCCCATCGTTGTCAGCCCCAGGTACATGCCTTCAATTCGTAATGCAGGAAAACCAATCACAAAACCGAATAATCCAACAATAATGGGTGTAATTATTAACGAAAGTTCAAAAGGTAATCCTACTTGATCAACTAATATTGCAGAAGCATAAGCTCCGATGGCTAAAAATGCAGCATGACCTAAAGACATCAATCCAGTGAAACCGCTTAGTAAATCTAGTCCCACTGTCAGAATGATATAAATACCGGCCATATTTAATACATAGAGATAATATTTATAACTAAATGTGGCGCTTTTTAAAAGGAAGGGTAAAGCAAATACAGCAACAATAATCAGCGGAATCCACTTTAGATTTTCTTCGTCGTAACGGCCCTTGATCATACCCGTTTAACCTTTGCTCTTCCAAACAAACCATCGGGTCGTACCATGAGCACAACAATCAGAACAATCCAGACAATAATGTCATTTATTTCCTTAATCCATACAAAATGGAACGAAAGTGTGCCCATGCTTACTGTTTCAATAACTCCTAAAATAATGCCGCCTGCAACAGCTCCGGGGATTGAGCCGAACCCCCCCAAAATAGCTGCCGGAAATGCTTTCAATCCCAGGTAGCTCATGGTTGTATCCAGTAGCGCCATGCGTGGCGCCAGCAATGCACCACTGACCACTCCAACCAAAGCAGAAAATATCCATACCATTCTATATACCTGTTTAACCGGAATACCCATGAGCTGGGCTGCTTCAGAATCTTCTGCTGTAGCTTTCATCGCTATGCCCCAGCGGGTTTTATTAAAAAAGAAAAAGAACAATCCCATCAGTAATATAGCACAAATAATAATAGCCAAATCCAATACGGAAATAACGATGCCTCCAGCTTTAATCGTGCTGTCTCCAAAAGGAGAAACAGGAACCAGGCTTATAGGGCCAGCGATCATGGCTGTAAGGGAACGAAGAATAATGGCCAAGCTTATGGTTGCCATTATGATTGAAAAAACCGGTTCATCTTTTAATGGACGGTTTATGATATAATCCAAAATAATGCCGAATATAACTGCGAAAACAATTGAACTTAAAAGTGCTGCAAGAAATACCCAGCTATTCAATCCACCAGCCATTCCAGAAAATTGAGTTACAAAAAAGAAATTTACGTATGCTCCGACCAGCATGATTTCACCCTGGGCAAAATTCACCACTTCAGTGGCTTTATAAATAAGTGTAAAACCCAACGCGATAAGAGCATAAATGCAGCCCAGAGCAATACCACTTATAGATTCCTGCAAAAGACCGGTGAGTATTTCAATCATAAATCAGCAGGTGTCCCCTTATTATCAATTGGAATCTGCTATTTCCAATTCATGGTCTCTCCAAAAAAGTACTATCGCGATTTTACATTTCCAGATGAACCAGCTCAATGCCCAGTTCTTTTGCATGGGTAATGATGCGTTCTTCCCGATAAAATTCACTATAGTAAATTATTTTGATTCCTGCATTGGCGATCATCTTAAAACAATCATAGCAGGGTGAAGCGGTGATAAAGATTTCCGTATTATCAATCTGAACACCGTTACGGGCTGCCTGAACGATAGCATTCGCTTCTGCGTGAATCGTTCGTATGCAGTGGTCGTTTTCCATTTCATGGCCAACTTCATCACAATGGGGCAGGCCTCGGATACTTCCGTTATATCCTGTGGAAAGGATGGTTTTATCCCGAACAATTACAGCGCCTACATGCTTTCGGTCACAGGTAGAACGCGTGGCCACTTCGTTGGCGATATTCATAAAATATTTTCTCCAGGAAATTCGTGTATCAGTCATACGTAATTGTCAGGCAAAGTAATTAAGGGTTGATTTCATACAACTGCATAACTTATCAATTTCTTCCTTTGTATTATAAATGTAAAAGGAGATTCGCGCAGTACCGCTGACTCCCAGCTTTTTCATGATGGGCTGGGTACAGTGATGTCCCGTACGTATAGCAATGTTATCCTGGTCAAGAAATTGTGCTAAATCGTGAGGATGAACTCCATCTACATTGAAGCTGATTATCCCTCCGTGAATATTTTTTTTATTGTAAATACGTACTCCATTGATTTCATTCAGTTTTTTCATTCCATATTCAGTCAGTTCTCCTATATGTTCCTCAACTTTTTTCATACTGATATTTTGTAAAAAATCAATGGCTTTCCCCAACCCAACCGCCTGGGCAATATTGGGCGTTCCAGCTTCGAACTTCCAGGGGATGTCGTTCCAGGTGGAATGTGTCATGGTGACCTTCTCAATCATTTCGCCTCCACTCTGAAACGGTTCCATGGATTCCAGGAGTTCCGGTTTTCCGAACAAAATTCCTACACCGGTTGGTCCCAGCATTTTGTGACCGGAAAATGCGAAAAAGTCACACCCTAATTGTTGTACATCTACGGTTGTGTGTGGGACGCTCTGGGCACCGTCCACCACCGTAATTGCGCCTACGGCTTTCGCATGGAGAATGAGTTGTTGCACCGGGTTGAGTTTCCCCAAGGTATTTGATTTATGGGTGAGTGCAAATACTTTTGTTTTTGGAGTAAAATATTTTTCAGGTTTTTCCAGGTCTAATTCCAAATCATCATTGAGGGGAATGTATTTTAATACCGCTCCGGTCCGTTCAGCTGCAATCTGCCAGGGAACCAGGTTAGAATGGTGTTCCATTTCCGTGACCAGGATTTCATCTCCTGGTTTCAACTGCTGCTGAGCCCAGGCGTAGGCAACCAGATTAATGCTTTCTGTTGTCCCCCGTGTAAAAATTATGGAACGGTCATCTTTTGCGTTGATAAAACCCGCAATATTTTTACGTGCGTTTTCAAAAGCGTCTGTTGCCTGCTGGCTTAAACGGTACACTCCACGGTGAACATTTGCGTTGAATCTACGGTAGAATTGGTCAAGTTTATTAAGGACTTGAATTGGTTTTTGTGTTGTGGAAGCGTTGTCAAAATAGACTAAGGGATTTTCACCGTTTTCCGCTTCAAGGAATGGAAAATCCTTACGGATTGAGTCTATCTCCAGCATAGCTTTACATCATACCTAAATGAAGCCGGGCTTCCTCAGACATCATTTCCATATTCCACGGTGGTTCCCAAACCAGATCAACTTTGGCTTCAGCTACACCCGGGATAGATTCAACTTTACTTTTTACTTCGTCCGCAATGCTGGGACCCATTCCGCATCCGGGAGCAGTGAGAGTCATTTTTATTTCAATTCTCCATTGACCGTCTTCCAATTCGTAAGGTCGGCAGTCGTAAATCAAACCTAACTCTGCAATGTTTACAGGGATTTCAGGATCGTAGCAGGTCTTTAATTGGTCCCAGACCATGTCTTCATGAAAGTCCCCCTGGATGGTTTCAGCTTTTTTTGGAGTCGTTTTTTCTTTCCCTAATGCATCGGCATTTTCACTGTTGATTTGCGCCATATTTCCACGAATTATCACCGTGTAACTTCCACCAAGAGCTTGAGTGATTTGGACCGATTCTCCTTTTTTAAGAGTAATTTTATCGCCGGAGGGTACAAGATGTGCATCCACATCTCGTGTTATTTTTACTTCTTCACTTTCTAACATTACATTAATATCTCCATCTTGATTTTATGAAAAGCGCTTGCAAAGCCGTGAGTTCTCTGGCTGGTAATTGAATGTCCCAGCCCCAGAGATTCCAGAAGAGATTCAGCTTTCATGATCTTAATCTCTTCCGGCATACGGTTATTGAGTACCATTTCTAAAAGCCGGAGTAATCCTTTTACGATTAGTGCATCTGAGTCAGTTTGAAAAACAAAAGTCATATCAGGTTGTTTTTTTCCTACGACCCATGCCTGGGACATACATCCATAAATTTTATTTTGTTCTGTTTTTAATTCGGAAGGAAGTCCGGAACTTTGTTTTCCTAAATCCAGGAGTTGGACAAATTTATCTTTTGGATCCGGTAAAATTTCGAAATCTGCACTGATTTCCTCCAAAGTCTGCTGAATAGTTTTCATGAGCGCCAATCAGTGAACTGGTTATGGATATAATCCTGGACAGAAATTGGTTTCACCTTTTCGATGATTTCATTTGCGAACCCATGAATTAATAGTAATTTGGCAGTTTCAGAATCAATCCCCCTGGTTTGTAAATAAAATATAGCATCATCATCCAATTCGCCGGTGGAGGATCCATGGGAACATTTTACATCATCAGATAAAATTTCCAATTGCGGATTGGCATTCATCAATGCTGAAGGGCTTAGCAATAAGTTCCGGTTGGATTGATCAGCATCCGTCTGTTTTGTGTTTTTTCGGACAACAACTTTTCCATTGAAAACTCCGGAGGATTTATCCGCCAAAATATATTTAAACAATTGTCGGCTTTGGCAGAAATTTTGTTGGTGGTCCACAATCACATGTTGGTCATGGTGTTGTTGATCTTCTGTCAGACAAAGACCGTTGAATACAGCTTCACCGCCATCACCTGTAAAGTCCAGTTTTATATCGTGACGAAATAATTTTGCGCCGGAAGAAAAGGACGTTGTGTTTAACCGTGCATCATTTTTGAGGATGTAATTAGTCGTGGCAGTGTGGCAGCAGGACACATCTTCTTCCAGTATTCGAATGTGGTTTAATGAAGCATTCCCATCAATCAAAACCTGTGTAACCGGATTGACAAAGTAAGGAATTTCCGTTTCACCTATGTAATGCTCAACAAGTGCAGCTTGGGATTTTTTTCCAATGTTAAGCACAAGCCGTGGATGGTTCATGAATTGATCAGAAAGAGCAGTTGTGAGATGAATGATTTGAATTGGTTTTTCAATGATTGAATCCGGTTCGACTATCAGTGAAACTCCCGAATTCATCAGGGCTGTATTTAACGCTAAAAAAGGATTCTTATTTCCATTCAAGCTGTATACATTTTCGTCAAACTGAAAAAATTCCTCATGTGATTTTACTGAAACTCCCATAGGTAATTTGGTCAACTGTGGTTGATAATGACCGTTAATGATGATAACAGAATAAGTGTCGGGAATCAATCCCGGAATTTTATCTGGAATCTTCGGAAGATCTTTTCCCGATGCTAAACGATACTCATTTTTTCTAATTTCTGAAAAATCTGTGAATTGCCATTCTTCCCATTTTTTCGTGGGGAACCCTAATTGATTAAACCGGTCAAAAGCTGTTTTTCGCAATGATCGAATTTCTTTTCTCTCATCCGGGCAGTGATCCAGCAATGCATGAAATTGACGCTGTAAATAATTCATTATTCCAGCCAGGAATAACCCTTTTCTTCTAATTCCAACGCCAGTTCTTTTCCGCCGGACTTTACAATGCGGCCGTTCATGAGGACATGAACATAATCCGGAACAGCATATTTTAATAATCGCTGGTAATGTGTGATTAAGATAATAGCTCTGTCTTCCCGGCGATACTGATTGATTCCATGAGCAATGGTTTTTAAAGCGTCAATATCCAAACCGGAATCGGTTTCATCCAAAATTGCCAGTTCCGGCTCTAGAATTAACATTTGTAAAATTTCATTCCGTTTTTTTTCTCCGCCGGAAAAACCGTCATTTACTGATCGCTTCAGGTAGGTTTCATCAAGGTCAACTTCTTTTAGTTTCTCCTTGATGAGTCTCATGAAGTCAGCCGCATTAATCTCATCCTTTTCCCGGTTGCGACGTTTTGCATTCAATGCTTCCTTAAGAAAGTAGGTGGTGTTTACTCCAGGGATTACCACGGGATATTGAAATGAGAGAAAAATTCCATTTAAGGCGCGATCTTCCGGGGAAATATCTGCAATATTTTTTCCTTTGTAGTAAACCTCTCCGGAAGTGACAGAATAATTGTTTTTGCCAGCAATGAGATTTGCCAGAGTACTTTTCCCTGAACCATTTCGCCCCATTATTGCATGAACTTCTCCCTGTTTCACATTCAAGTTGACTCCCTTTAAAATCTCTTTATTTTCAACCGCAGCACAAAGATTTTTTATTTCCAGCATAGCCTATTAGCCCACACTTCCTTCCAAACTGACTTCCATAAGTTTTTGTGCTTCCACTGCAAATTCCATGGGCAGTTCTTTAAATACTTCTTTACAAAATCCATTCACAATTAAAGAAACTGCATTTTCCGTAGACAATCCTCTCTGGTTGCAGTAAAACAATTGATCTTCGCCAATGTTGGAGGTGGAGGCTTCGTGTTCCATTTGGGCAGTTGGATTTCGAACATCAATGTAGGGAAACGTATGGGCTTCGCACTCACTTCCGATGAGAATGGAATCGCACTGGGAATAGTTCCGGGCATTTTGGGCATTCTTCATAATTTTCACCTGTCCCCGGTATGTCTGTTGTCCGTGTCCTGCAGAAATCCCCTTGGAAATGATAGTGCTTTTTGTATTTTTCCCCAAGTGAATCATTTTTGTTCCTGTATCTGCCTGTTGATAGTTATTTGTCAGCGCTACAGAATAAAATTCACCAGTAGAATTATCACCCTTTAAAATGACGCTGGGATATTTCCAGGTAATGGCAGATCCTGTTTCAACTTGAGTCCATGAAATCTTTGAATTATTCTCCTTGCAAATACCTCTTTTAGTAACAAAGTTATAAATTCCGCCCTTCCCATCCTTATCTCCCGGATACCAGTTCTGAACCGTGGAATATTTTATTTGAGCATCTTTATGAGCAATTAATTCTACGACGGCAGCATGAAGCTG
>DPYO01000128.1:0-17400 GCA_003535775.1 Fidelibacterota bacterium
TGGATGCCAACCTGCAGGTTCCTCCTGCTTTTCTCTTTAGTTTGGGCTCGATTAGTAGCTTTAGATGTTTTCATAGATCCGATAACAGGATTCAGAAAAATTGCTGCTATCCGGGTATCTTTTCAGCCGGATAGCTCAGATGGGACAACCGGCGATGGAACTTTTCTTTTAGAGCCTGATACTGCTTTCTGTTGGAAATACACCATAGACAGGTCCCCACACGATAAATCCTACTTCGAATCCCAATTACAAGCAGTTGACAGTTATTTCCGCAATGTATCCAATGGCTACTATGGAATTGACTTGGATAGCTCACAAGTATTTCCGGATGGTGAAGCAGCATCTTATCTGTTAGATCATACAATGGACTATTATCATCCTTATGGAGAAACAAATGAGGTTTACGAACAAAAACTTGTGGAATTATTTAGAGATGTTCTTTTTACAGCTGATTCTGCAGATGCTGTTCCATTTACTGATTACGATTTAATTGTTGTTTTTCATGCAGGAATCGGCCAGGATTTTTCTTTGCCCTTTCTAGATCCAACTCCGGAAGATATTCCGTCAACCTATGTAGATAGAGAAATGCTTGGCGATCCGATTTTTGATGTTGAACATGGAATTATTTTGCCTGAGACGCAAAATCATTTACTTTTTGAGGAAGCGGAAGATATTTTTACCGATCCGGCAGAAACCTGTGATTACCAGTTTGGTCTTACGGGAACATTTGCTCTTATGGTGGGTTTTGCGGAAGGGCTTCCGCCGCTCTGGGATACGGAAACTGGTGAAAGCGGAATTGGTGTATTTGGACTTATGGACCAGGGCTCAAACAATGGTCGTGGAATTATTCCATCTCCGCCAGATGCATGGACGCGGATTCAAGCAGGATGGACCATACCATCTACAGTTACACCCTCATCAGAAGTTTTGTTACCAGCACGATCCACCCAGGATTCTATTATTAAAGTACAGATTGACGATGATGAATATTTTTTAATCGAAAACAGGAATAACTGGTTTCGTGATAATTTGAGTATTGATTCTGTCAGATATGCAATATATGATAATACAGATGATTATCCGGATTATGTTGAAGTATTGTTTGATTCTGTAGATATAGAATTTGATGAAAATGGAGTAGTTACTTCTATATCTAGTTACGATTTAGGTTTGCCTGCCTCCGGTCTGCTTATATGGCATATTGATGAATCAATTATCCGGAGAGCTCCGGATGAATATTCAATTAACGCTGACAGAGAACGCAAAGGAATAGATTTAGAGGAAGCCGATGGTGCACAGGATATTGGTTACCCCAATATCCATCTTTTTACCGATCCTACAAGTGGATATTTCGGTGATATGTGGTTTGACGGAAACCTGGAATATGAAACGGTGAACGGAGTAGGACCTCCTGAATTTGGTCCGTATTCATATCCAGATACCAAATCCAATGATGGAGCGTCTACATTCCTGACCATTGAAAATATCAGCGTTCCCGGTGACACTATTTCTTTCACAGTTTCAAATACATTTATGGTAGATGGGTTCCCGGATACGACCGCTTTTATTCGAACTGTGTATGATCTTAATGGTGATGGTGTGAATGATGTTTTTGGAGGGAAGGATTTCCTCTGGTGGGCAAGTTCAGATGATTTAAGTGATAGTAATCGCACTTATTTTTATGATGAATTAGATATAGATAATATCTTCATTGGGCTTGATCAGCAGAACGACTCCATCATTGTCTTTATGGATTTTGAAAATTTTGTCGTTTATAATACAGCTGGCATACCTGACTTCTTATCTTTAGAAGAATGGGAAAATCATCAAAAAAGAGTATTTGTTTCAATTAATGGTATTAAAGACAGCATATTATTAGAAGAAATTAATTCAAAATGGACAGGGATCAACTTTGGATATATTGCAGGAATTGATATTAATTTGGATGCTTCTTTAGACGCTTTAGCTTTGAATGTTGACGGATTTCTTTATTGTTATAACTCTGATCTGATCCTATTGGCAGGATTTCCGTTGGATGTTCAATTACAGCCGCCCATTCTTTCCCGTGATTTACTAGATGATTCCCATCCGGAAATAGTTGCAAGATCAGCAGATTCAACCTCCCTTTATGTTTTTGATTATCAAGGAAGAATTCAATACCAGTTTGCATCAAGGAGAGATGATGAATTAGTAGCACTTGAAAATATAAATGGACATAATTCAATTCTCACAAGGTCATCTGTCTATCAATTTGGAGAAGCAACCGAGACTGATGGGAATGAATGGGCGTTTGAACACGGTGATTGGGGAAGAAGCCGGACAGTTACTTTGAATTATCCATTTACCTCCTCAGGAAATAATCTTATCACTAGGGCATATTGTTATCCAAATCCGATTCGTGAGAATAAAGGTACATTTCGGGTTGAGAGTGTTAATGCAGAAAAAGTCGAAATAGTTTTATATGATCTTGCGGGATATTATATAGATACATATTCAAAAAATGTAACAACTTCCGGTAACCAGATTTCGGAATGGGTTTGGGATGTGAGTGATATAGAGTCCGGCGTTTATTTTGGTCACTTGGATGTCAGTAAAAATTCCAAAACAGAAACTCACATCCTAAAAATCGCTGTAATCCATTAATGCGAATTTTTCTAATTGTATTATATATCTGTACTTTTGGATTAAGTCAGGTAAAATATAATCATCCTGAACTAAACTGGCAGACATTCGAAACGGATCATTTCATGATTCATTTTTATGATGGAACGGAACATTCAGCAAGGGAGGGGGCAGTTGTAGCCGAAAATATTTATCCCTTTGTTACTGATTTATATGATTATGCACCACCGGTAAAAACGCATATAATTTTTACGGACACTGATGATATTGCAAATGGGGCGGCATATTATTACGATAATAAAATTATTATTTGGACCATGCCGCTGGATTTCGAACTGCGGGGGAGTCATCGCTGGCTTCAAAATGTCATCACCCATGAGTTCACTCATATCGTTTCCATGCAAAAAGCCATGAAAGCAGGATTAAAATACCCGGGAGCATATCTTCAGTATATGGGATATGAGGATGAAAAAAGACAAGATGTTTTGTACGGATTCCCAAATACTTTGGTGAGTTATCCTTTGCCGGGTACTGCTGTTCCTCCCTGGCTAGCGGAGGGAACTGCCCAGTTCATGTATGAGGGAGCTGACTATGATAATTGGGATACGCATCGGGATATGATTTTGCGTGATAGAGTATTGCACAATAATCTATTAACTCTGACCGAAATGAATACATTCGGAAAGTCGGGTATCGGGAATGAATCTACTTATAATTCCGGATATGCTTTATGCCGTTATATCGCTGTGAAACATGGCCCGGAAAAACTGAAAATGATCATGGAGGAATTGTCTCATCCCTTCCAGTATTCCATTGATAATGCCATTGAAAATGCAACGGGATTTCCAGGAAAAGAGTTGTACAACAATTATAAAAATGTGCTTGAAGAAAGATATAATTTGTTAACTAAAACGATGCGAGAGAACAGACAAAAAGGGAAAATTCTTATTTCAGAAGGGACAACCAATCTTCATCCGGTTTGGTCACCGGACGGGAAACGATTTGCTTATATTTCAAACAAAAATAACGACTATTTCGGCCAGACAGATTTATTTATTTATACAATAGATACAAAAAAAGAAGAAAAGATTTCCGGTGGTTTAAAAAGTGCTCCTACTTGGCATCCTGATGGAAAGATCATTTACTATACAAAAAAGCCAAAAATTCCCGATAAAACAGGTTCAAAATATTTTGATCTTTTTGAATATAGATTTGAAGCAGAAGAAGAAACCCGATTGACAAAGGGAACGAGGGCATTTTCCCCTGTTTTTATTTCATCTGATAGTTCCATCGCTTTTATTGCGACCAAAGATGGAACCCAGAATCTTCATCAGTTTGATTTAAAGAGAGACATCATCCGGCAACTCACCGATTTTGATAATCATAAGATTATTCATTCGCTCTTTTATGATTCCGTCAAGGAGTGGCTGATTCTTGACCATACGGATCATCATTTTCGTAATATTGGTTACCTGTCTTTGAAAGATTCAACTTATGGTGATTTTTTAAACAATGCACTTTGGGATGAACGGGATATGACGGTATCAGCATCAGGTAAAATCGTTTATTCAGACGATAGAAGCGGGATTTTTAATCTATACCAGATCGATGAAGAAAGCGGCGGACAGGGATATATAACCAATGTGACTGGAGGTGCTTTTATGCCTGACATTAGTGCAAATGGAGAAATTTTATATTCACTGTATGAGAATGGTGGATATAAAATAGCTTTTTTGGATTCTGTCAATTGGATTAGTGAAGAAAATGTTGGATATTCATCTACCTATTTTCTGAGGAACAAAAAATTTCAGCCACCTTTATTGGAGCAGGATACTTCCATTGCATCAATTTATGAGGACAATTTTCCGTCTATGTTTATTCTTCCAAAAATTATGGCAGATTACGGGACGGTGAAGCCGGGATTTTACTTTTATTCCAGCGAGATTCTTGAACGGCTTACATTATTTGGGGCAGCATCCATGAATCAGCTCAAGGATTTGGATGTGTTTTTTCTTTTTGAGTTTAAGAGGTTTTTCCCGACACTATTTATAGAGACTTATTATTTAACCAGAAACATCAATGAAAAAAAACAATATTCAGTTATTCCTGTTGATGATAACCTAAAATTTCGTCTCGTCCAGTTTCGGGGTGGTTTAAGGTTTCCTGTGAGAGGTTCTCATAATTTGGAATTGTATTCAATATGGCAGAGATATAGAGCCTCAATAAAAGAAACGGTAGAACAAACAAGTACAAACCCTAGAATTGAGGCTGGAGTTGCATATGATTATTACAGAGGGTGGATATCAGGTTTTCGATTGAATACAATAGCAAAAAAGCCAAGATCGGATGGAATTATTAATCCGTCAAATGGATTTGAATACAATCTAGATATGGCTTATGAGGATAATGACTTTATTGATGGATTAAACCTATCTGAAGCAGGAACCTTGACTGAAAATTTCAATCCTCATGATTTGGTACGTGTTACAATGGATGGTAAAATGCATTGGGAAATTCCCCAGACCAACCGATGGACAATTTCTGCTGAAACGAACCTTGGATGGTTATCAAATACAGAAGCTGATTCTTTCTTTAATTTTTTTGGGGGTGGACTGGTGGGAATTCAAGGGTATCCCTTCTACAGCATCGAAGGCAATCGTATGGCACTCGGCGAATTAGCACTACGGGCTCCAATTTTTCGTGAAAAACATTATACGTTAGGGTGGTTTATTCTACAGAACAGTGTTGTTGGATTAATAATACAAGCAGGAGATGCCTGGAACCCGGGAGAGGGAAACTTTTTTCATCAATTTAAATTAAAACGGTCAATTGGATTTCAATGGAGGTTTCAAGGGTTTTCTTTTTATAACTTCCCCACTGCAATTGGATTAGAAATCCATCGAGGGCTTGATAAATTTGAAAAAATGGTAGGGACAGAAGGGTTTCGTTATGGGAATAAAAATCGGTGGTACTTTACTCTATTATTCGGATTTTAAAAGAAGGATAAAGACATGAAATGTTTTGCATTCATTTTATTTTTTACAACAACATTGTTTGGAAATGGGATTTTATCAAGCTATGATAATCGATTTGAGTCACCCTTGTGGATGAAATCAGCGCATTTCAGCCTCCAGGATACTCTCACTAAACCAGAGGACTCTACTCTGGTTCAAACCTATCCTGCCCGTGCCTTGCTCCGTTCCCTGGTATTGCCTGGATGGGGGCAGATATATAATAAATCTCCTCGGTGGAAGACTGCACTTTTTGCCGGCATCGAGTTGGCAGGTATTGTAGGAATAGTCCAGTTAAATAAAAAAGCGGAAAAGTTACGATTGGAATATGAAGATTTTGCCAATGAACATTGGGACTTTACCAGATGGATCAGCAATACTCCAATAACAAAGTCGCATTGGGTTAGTAATTTGAATATTCCGGATGTTTGGAACTATAATGAAGGTGACACAACCATGTATGATGTGATTATTGATGGGACTCATCTACTAAGTGTTTTTTTTCAAGAACAACTATATTCAACAGTTTGTTTTAATGATACCTCTTATTATTGTGATCCAATGTATCATTACGACAATGAATTACTTGAATCTATACAAGTTGTCAGAGACCTTCATTTTTATGAAAACATTGGGAAATACGATCAGTTCGTGGGAGGATGGGATGACTTGGTTGACGCTGATAGTTCTTCAATATGGTGGATAAAAGAAAAACAGACAGAAGATGGTACTGAAATCCTCATCATGACAAAAAACAAGGAAAAATATTTGGATATGCGCTATAAAAGCAATACATACCTTAAAATGGCAACCTATACTGTTAGCGCAGTTATGTTTAATCATGTCATAAGTGCTTTGGAAGCCGTATGGACGTCTCAATCAGATGCTAGAAAGAAGAAGACATATGATACCTCAATTGGATTGTTTTATAATAAAAACACTCAATATGGTATTGGTGGATTATCTCTTGCAATCAGTTGGTAGGCAATGGTACGATTTCGCCTGATTAAATTATTCTGCCACATATTTACACTGTTTGTTTTGGCCTGGATTATTGGCTGTGCCGGGAGCAGTCCTAAAGATGATCGGGATTTTGAGTCCCAGTTCAAAAAGGCAAAAACTCTTCTGGAAAAAAAGAAGCATATCCGTGCACAGGAAGAGTTTCATTTGCTGGTATTAAAAGCCTCTCATACAGATATTGGTGATGATGCCCTGTTCTACCTGGGTGAATCTTATTTTTTGAATAAGGAATATCCATTAGCAATTTCACAGTATGATCGTCTCATCCGTAAGTTTGAATTTAGTCTCTATGTTGAACAAGCCCGATGGCGGATTTGTGAGAGTTATGTTTCAGAATCACCGGATTATTATCATGATCAGAAAAATACGAATAAGGCATTAGAGAAAATAGAGGAATTCCTCGATGATTATCCTAGTACCGAATACAGGGATGAAGCTCAGAACACAATTCTTGGCCTCAGAGCAAAACTCGGAATGAAAATGTATGAAGTTGGTGTGCTATACATAAAACTCAGGGCATTTGATTCGGCCCTTATAGCATTTGATAATATGCTGGACAATTATTATGATACCCCTTATGCAGAATTAGCTCATGTTGGGATTATTCGATGCCATAGCGAAATGCTGGAGGTGGAAAAAGCTCAGGAATACCTGGAATTGAAAAAGGATATTTTGAATGTTGAACTTCAAACAGAAGCAGAACGATATATAGCCAAAGCACATAAACGGATTGAGAAAGCAAGGTAATGAAGACTTGTCTTTTCGGCGGGACATTTGATCCTCCCCATGTTGGGCATTTATTAATTGCTCAGACTATTTGTGAAGTGGAAAAATTCAAAAAAGTAATATTTATCCCCTCCTTGAAACCTCCTCACAAAAGAAAAAATGGAATGAGTCCTGTTGATTTGAGAGTTAAAATGTTGGAATCTGCTACCGAAAGTAATCCTCATTTTGAGATATCAGACATCGAAATAAAAAGAGGAGGAACATCTTATACCATTGATACGGTTCTAACCTATAAAAGGAAAGATAAGAGTGATCGTGATGAATTATATTTTCTAATGGGAAGCGATTCTTTGATAGAATTTCATACTTGGAAAGAACCTGAGCGGATTGTAAAGGAATGTCACGTGATAGTAGCATTACGTCCAGGTTTCCAGCCCAGCGCTGTCCCCCATTGGATTCTCCAGAATGTTCAATTCGCAAATATCCCACAATTTGAGGTTTCCTCAACAACAATTCGAAAAAGATGGAAGAATAATAAGACTATTCGATACATGGTGACCCAGCCCGTTTGGGAATTCATTAACGCTCATAATCTTTACCTTTGATTTACGAACTATTTACGAGTTTTGTATTTTTATTGATTGGGATTGTACTCCTCTATTATGGAGCTGATTGGATTGTAAAAAGTGGAGTACATATCGCTTCACAATTTCAAATCCCACATTTTGTAATCGGATTAACATTGGTTGCTTTTGGTACATCGTTACCCGAACTGGTAGTGAGTCTTAAAGCTGCCTTAGATGGATATTCGGGGATTGCTATTGGAAATATTGTAGGATCGAATATCGCTAATGTCGGGTTAGTCTTGGGTATCAGTTCTACCATTTTTCCGATTTTCATCCAGTTTAATCTCATAAAAAGAGAAATAGGAATTTATTTTATAGTCTGCTGTATCTTAGTTCTTTTCATGCTTGATTATCGGATAAATCAGTGGGAGGGATTGGTACTCTTTCTTGGAATTATTGTGTACACCTTATGGTGTATAAAATCGTCGGTGGAAGAACCTGAAGAGGTCAGTGATCAATTGCATTCAACTTTTGGAACATGGATTCTCCTTGTCCTGGGGATTATTGTATTATATCTTGGATCAAAATCTTTTGTGAAAGGTGCTATTGACATAGCTCATATTTTTAAGGTGGATGAGGTTGTAATCGGCATGTCAATTGTTGCATTTGGGACTTCGTTGCCGGAACTTGCAACATCTGTGGTAGCAGCATTTCGTCGGGAGAGCGCTATTTCAATGGGCAATATTATCGGATCGAACTTATTTAATATTCTGTTGGTTTTAGGTCTGGTTTCAATTATTAAACCAATAGATATTTCCTCAGGAATCCTTACATTTGAAATTCCTGTTATGATATTATTCGGATTGGTGTTGATTCCACTCAGCTTTATGAGGCAGCCCGTCTCCAGGGCTAGTTCAGTTTTATTATTTATCGGATATGTTATTTTTCTATTCAATCTCAATTGGTAATCTTGAAAAAAGTCAGGTAGGTTTTTTTATAGTGATAGCATTTAATGGTGTTTCTTATTTTTTTTCAAAAGAAATTGGTGTAAAAGATGTCAATTTTGAAATTAGCCAGGATGAATTTGCTTTTTTAATTGGTCCAACCGGATCAGGGAAAACGACTATTATGCGTCTCATTTATATGGATCTAATGCCTGACGATGGGTTTGTCACCGTTGGTGGAATAAGTTCGAACAAAATAAAAAAACGAAAGATACCAATGGTGCGCCGAAAAATAGGGATGGTCTTTCAGGATTACCATCTTTTATCTGACCGAAATATTTTTGAAAATGTTGCTCTTCCTTTGCATATGGTAGGAATAAGGAGAGATGAAGTGCGAGAAAGGGTCATGAATATGTTGAATGAATTAAATATTGAGGAGAAAGAAAAAAAGAAACCATTTGAATTATCTGGAGGAGAACAGCAGAGAGTTTGTATTGCCCGTGCGTTAGTAAAAGAGCCGGAAGTCATTCTTGCCGATGAACCAACTGGAAACTTAGATCCCGTTGCTGCTCATGATTTGATAAAATTACTGGAAAATGTTAATAATGAAGGAACAGCTGTGTTCATGGTTTCTCATAACTACAATTTAATTAAGAACAGAGGTCATAGAATTCTGGAAATCCAGATGGGGGAAATTCAAAACCAATGATCGATAAAATTTCATTTTTATTAATTGAAGGTTTTAGGAATTTATGGCGGCATAAATTAACTGCTTCGACATCCATTTTTTCAGTTTTTCTGACGTTATTTCTAATTGGAATACTCATTATAGTGGGTCAGAATTCTCACTATCCTATTGAATATTTTCGGTCTAAGTATAAAATTGAGGTTTTTTTCAATAACAATACTTCAGATGCACAAGAAAAAATTATTATTGAGAAAATTCGTGAACTTCCTGAAGTCCGTTCGGTAACACCAATTACAAAAAAGGATGCTGTGAGAATCTTTAAAGATCAGTTTGGAGAAGATGTGATAAAAATGCTTGGATATAATCCTCTTCCAGGCAGTGCGGTAGTGAACATTAATAAAGATGGTTTTGAGCAGGTAAACCTTGAGCCCCTTACAGAAAAGATTCAGTCACTAAATGGTGTGGATGTTGTTCGATACCAGGGGAGGTTAATCAGCCGTTTAGAAAGATTTTATCAAATGATGATCAACCTGTTAAAAATATCTACCGGGGTAATTCTCCTGGTTAGTATCGTAGTTATTTCAAATACAATCAAATTGACCATTTATACATGCCGGGAACTGATCAAAACATTGCAGTTACTTGGTGCGACAAAAATGTTTATAAAAGTTCCCTTTATTCTGGAGGGAATATTTCAAAGTATCATTGGAGCTTCTTTGGCATTTTTTACTATCTTTGGGCTTATGAAAGCGGGTAATTACTATCTTCCTCAATTAGTTACATTGAGGATTCAATTGGACCTTTATTTTGGAATTGGATTACTCATTATTTCTGTCGTCATTGGTTTTATAGGTAGTTATCGTGCAGTCTCAAAATTTTTATAAATGTTTATTCACCACTTGACTAAAAAAAATAATAAGGTCTAATTTAGTATCATGAAAGAACAAGATTCAAAAGGACTAAGTGAAAGGGAACACCTTGTTCTCATGACAACAATTGAGGATTATATTGAAGTAAATCATCCCGTTGGGTCCAATTTCCTAAAAAAACGTCATTTATTTTCTTTTAGCCCAGCAACAATCCGGAACACTTTAGCATGCCTAGAATCAAAAGGAATGCTTACTCATACGCATACCTCTTCTGGGCGAATACCAACAGATGAAGGTTACAGATATTATGTTGATAAGTTGTCAGACAGCGAAAAAATGGAAGGTAAATTAGATGAGGATACTTTTAAGAACCTTATTAAGATGACCTCAAACATTGATGATTTGATGCAGGCAACTGCAATTTTGTTATCTAAAGTAAGCCGATTGTTTGGTTTCGTTATGATTTCTGAGGTGAATAAAAGTATTTTAACAGATATTGAACTTATTTCTCTTTCCTCTGACCGTGTTATGGTGGTTCTTGCCATGAAAACAGGATTAATTCGTTCAATTGTACTTGAACTGAAAGTGGTTGTTAATCAGAATGAATTAGATAGTATCACTGCAATTTTGAAAGAATGTTTACTTGGTCTTTCGTTAGATGAAATTCAGAAGACAATCCATCTTCGTGTGTGTGGATCAGATATCTTTGATCATGAAATTATTCAAGTGTTGGTTAATAAGCCAGTCTCACATTTCAGTCTCGCAGGTAATACATTGATTTATACTTCATCCTACAGTGAACTGTTAAATTATCCAGAATTTCAGGAAGTCACGATACTCCAGAAGACAATTAAAGCTCTAGAGAAAAGGAATATTAAACAGTTTATAAAATCTAATGTGGGTTCAGAAAAAAAATATACATTTATTGGACATGAGACAAACAACGATCTCATGGATCACTTTTCAATTTTGACTTCTCGATTTAATAGTGATTTAGTAACCGGTCAATTAGCTGTTTTAGGTCCTACTCGTATACGGTATCAATTTGTGAAGCGTATACTTGAAGATTTTTCGAAGGTGTTACCGAATGTCTGTTAAAAAACAGGAAACAGTTGATTCGTCTGGAAAGAAGATCGAACAAAAGAAAAAAAAGGCTCCCCTCCCAAAGGGTTCTAAAGAAAAACAAAAAATCAATGATTTAAACCAACAGTTGGTTCAAAATGAGGATCGACATCTTCGTCTTATTGCAGAATTTGATAATTATCGACGCCGAAAAGGGAAAGAGATAACCCAAATGCTGCAGTATGAAGGAAAGGCAATATTTGAAGATTTATTACCCATCATTGATGATTTGGATCGATTAGCTGAGGCCTTCAATACACATAAGGAATCTGATGATGGATCATCTATTAAGGAAGGAGTTCGATTAATTCAAGCAAAAATGAGAAAGTTTTTAGAAGATTGGAAGATAGAACCCTATGGTACACCAGGTGAAATATTGGATTTAGATGTTCATGATGCGATTATGACTCAGAAAAAAAAGGGGAAGAAGGAAAATGAAATTCTGCAAGTTTTTCAAAAGGGTTATACTTACAAAGATAAGGTAGTCCGCCATGCAAAAGTGATTGTCAACAAAAAATGAAAGATTTGTATGAGATATTAGGTGTGGATAACACTGCATCAGCTGAGGAAATAAAGCGGGCTTATCGAAAAATTGCTATGAAATACCATCCGGACAAAAACCCCGGAAATAAAGAGGCAGAACAGCAATTTAAAGAATCAGCTGAAGCTTACTCTGTATTGAGTGATAAACAAAAACGAGGGCAGTACGATCAGTTTGGTCATGCCGGCGTAGGCATGGGCCAGCAGGGCGGCGGGTTCGGAGGTGATGTACATATGTCCATGGATGATATTTTTAGTCAATTCAGTGATATTTTTGGGGGACATAATCCTTTTCAGGATATTTTTGGAGGTTCAACAAGACAAAGCAGTCATGTGCGAAAAGCAAAGGACCTGCGTGTCTCAATTGAGGTAGATTTTTCTGATATATTGCACGGAACTGAAAAAAAAATCCGAATCAAACGGTTTGAAGTTTGCACGACTTGTGATGGCAATGGGGCTAAGCCAGGTACGACACCTTCACAGTGTAGGCATTGTGGAGGGAATGGTCAAGTACAAAGAATGTCACAATCCTTTTTCGGGCAATCTGTTGTTGTAAGTGATTGCCCCGTTTGTCGTGGAGAGGGGGTTTTAAATGAACATCCGTGTCGTGATTGCAGTGGTCGGGGAATTATCCGTAAAACAGCAACTATTAAAATTTCAGTTCCTAAAGGAGTTTCCACTGGAAATTATATGACCTTAAGCAAAGAAGGGAATAAAGGCGGAAAAGGTATTGAACCGGGGGACCTCGTTGTCTATTTTGAAGAGAAAGAACACCCCTTTTTTATTCGGCATGGGCTTGATATTTTTATTGAAGCGCAGGTACCAATATCTTGGGCTGTATTAGGAGGAACTATTGACGTACCTACCATTGATGGTAAAGCCAGCCTAAAAATACCAGATGGTATTCAATCTGGACAGATTCTCCGAATGCGCGGAAAAGGATTTCCAAAATTAAGAGGAGGCCAAAAAGGTGATCAGCTTGTGAGGATACAAGTTTCAACACCAAAATCCCTGAGTAAAAAAGAAAAGGATTTGTTTTCAGAATTAGCTAGTTTAAATGGGAAGTTGAAACCGAAGTTTAATAAAGTTGATTTTTAGTGAAACTCTTTACTTCTCAGGAAAAAACTGTTTTTCGTTTTTTGATTGGAACTGCGCTTGCCGGACTCATTGTTGGGGCTATTAGACATAATTATTTTGATAACAAACGAGACAATATTGCTGTTCATGAAAGAAAAGCATCCTTTTTAAGGGACAGTCAATTACCTCTTGATACAAATGCAGTAAGCGTGCTTCAAGAAATTGTTTCAGATGGTCAAGAAGAAGCATTGATAGAAGGTAGTATTAAGAAAAAAATTGAAATTATTAATGTAAATACTGCAAAGAAAGATGAATTGATTTTTTTACCAAATGTTGGTCCAGTTACAGCAGAACGGATTATTCGATTTCGAGAAGATTTTGGAGTGTTTAAATCAATTGAC
Source organism: Fidelibacterota bacterium (assembly GCA_003535775.1). Lineage (GTDB taxonomy): Bacteria > Fidelibacterota > Marinisomatia > Marinisomatales > UBA8229 > UBA8229. The sequence continues at coordinate 13,587 of DPYO01000128.1, forward strand.
GATTTAACAAGAGTAAAAGGAATAGGTCCAAAAACGTTGGATAAATTGAGGAAATATGTAACAATTTAATTGAGTTAATTCTATGGATTTTAAAAATAGTCAAAAGCGAAATGATTTTATTGAGCTGTTAATTGTATCGGCGTTTATTGCCATGATATTTACTATTTATGTTCCGGTAGGAATATGGGAAGAAGAAGATAAATTCCGCGGAAAAAGTCATTTTCGAATGAAGACTATTTATGGAGTAGAATCTTTTTTTGAACAATTAACAGATATCTATGAGGCTGATGGTCTATGGGCAATGAATGTCGTTAATGCTGTGAGGGATTCATTAACTGCAGATTCAACCTATATTGGATTACAAACTATGGTTTTGAACAATAGGGACATTCAGGTAGACATACCAAACGGTTTTGAAACAGAGTATGATACCACTTTTGGATTTATGAAAATGAGAAGGGATACAATTATTGATACTACCGTTACTGTTGTTGTTTTTTCTGAGGAATTATCCCGGAATGATACAGTTTTTATCCAGCGAAAAGCTCTTGGTAAAATAAAAATGGACCCCTCCTTTCGAAAGATATTAAGTGAAGAACCTTTACAAAGAATAGAAGTTGTGGAATACTATGATACTTATATGCCTGATTCTTCAATGTTTTATTGTCCTGTTACGGATGATCCATATAAAATTACACTTGAAGAATCGAGCCTTAAAATAGAAAGCCCAATTACAGAAATATATAAAGAATCCAGGTACATATTTTTTTCATTTAAAGCATTTAATCATGGATATATTGATGATGGAGCTCGAAGTTGGAATTGATGGACAATGCTTAACTTAATCTTAAATAATACACATCTTCTTTGTGCTCAATCGACAAAGACATCCCAGGGATTAATTGTTAATAGCTTAGCTTTTCGTAAGTTTTCCCGGAAATTAAAAGATGTTATTCATGATGATCGGAAGCTGAGTGCTCTCCTTCAACCAGCTTTTCGGAGTATTGCAAAATCTTGTCCTTTTTCTGGAGATAAAGTATATGTGGCTTTGGATGATGATCTCCTGTACCAGGATGTTCTTATTGCAGAAGAGGATTTTTCAACGGATGATGCCTGGGAATATATCCTATGGTCTGCAAAGCAACGATGGGGAGATCAGCATAAACAGTATTCAACTTTTTCTCAGTCATATTTTGAAAAACAAAATGAATACCAGGTTATTTCATGTCCGATAAATCTGATAAACCAAATAAATAAAATTATTAAGGAAATGAATGCTGAACCTGTTTGGATGGGGTTATTTAGTGAAATTCTTCTGGAGGGAGATAAAAATAGTAATAACATTTTCATATTTGATCAAGGGAAATCCTATCGCGTTTTTCATAGAGATAGACGTGGTTATGTAAGTGGAATAGTCAGATTTACCTCTGGTAAATTTAAGATTCAATCATCAATTGGCAGGGGACAAACCTTGAAAAGTATTTTTCAGGAATTAGATAAAACCGTACAGGTTCGATGTGTAGACCAGTTAACAAAAGGTAAGATGGCTCATTGGGAAAAAATGAGTTTTACTGTTTTACAGCCACTTCAAGAGATAAACACAAAAGGAATAAAAATGCCTATTGACGTTTCTCAGCGTGGATTAAATATTCTAACTGAATTAATAGGGGGTAATGCTGCTGAGGTATCGATCAATTTATTTAATATTCCTTATATACATGATATTTTACCCAAACCAGTAAAAATTGATAAAGCGAAAGAGCTTAAAGCTGAACCTATTGAACCAAGAAAAAAGCCTGTACGAAAAAAGGCAAAAACGATTAAAAGATCATTTCAATTTCAGGAGGCATTTATTGGGCTTCTTATTATTGGGATACTTTTCGGATCGATTTATTTCAAATTAAATAAAAAGGAGATTAATTTCTCCTTTCTTACACAATTTGTTTCTAAAGTAATAACCTCTGAAGAGACTGCTATAGAAGTGAGTCCCGGATTTCAGCATAAAGAAGAGGTATTCAATTCAAAGACAGCTCCTTTTCAAACTCAGTATAATACTTCCCAATCTCTCCTTAATACAGTCACTTATATCCTGAATACTATTTCTATTTCCGAAATGTTTTCACTGTCAATTCAGGATCTTAAAATGGAGTTAGCCTGGACAGGTGATCAGGATACAGGGTTTTTGAATAGTTTGGAAGGAGTTTCAATGCAACTTGAAAAAGATGAAGATAACAAACATCATCTGGTTGTTATGCTCAGTAAGAAAGTTGTAGCAGTGCCAGGGAGCCGGATTGAAAGAGATGATCTCATTACAATAATTTCGGATAAATTCAATCAATCTAAGTTCCGTCTACTTGAAACTATTGAAAATGGAGAGGAGGGCTTTGATCCTTTGATATTGCAAATTGATTCTATTGAAAAAGCCCACAAGTTCACAAAATGGGTTTCGGGATTAGCTGGCAATATTATTGTTCGAAAAGTTGAAGTGAATAATCAAATAAATATTCAGGACTCCAACGCTGTTTTTCATATTGCAGTTTTTAAAGACAATTTCCATAGTTAATATTGGAAAATTTGGATGCATATCCTTGCTGGACAATACAAAAGCCGCAGGATTGTAACACTTCCTAGACTTTCGTACCGACCCACACAAACACGAATCCGTAAAAGTCTTTTCGATATAGTGGGAGGATTGGATGGGAAAGCCGTACTCGATCTTTATGCAGGATCAGGAATACTGGGTTTTGAGGCAGCTAGTCGTGGTGCGAAGGAAATTACCTTTGTAGAGAATAACCCGGATATGGTGAGACTTCTTTATAAGAACCGTAACCTATTCAAAAATACCAATTTTTCTATAAAAAAAATAGACGCTGTAACATTTCTACATTCTTGTGGAACCTATGATTTAATACTTGCAGATCCTCCCTATGAGAATTTTGCACAAAATAATAAAATTGATGGAAAAAGTCTCGTTGATTTATGCTTAACAAAGGTTAAACTTCATGGGCAGTTTATACTTGAAATGCCTTCGAAAATTGATTTAACAGGTACCCGTGAAAAAATATATGGTGGTACTAAATTAGTATTTTGGAATCGAACATGAAAAAAGTTATTTACCCAGGCACATTTGATCCAATTCACAACGGGCATATTGATATTGCCAAAAGGGGGGCAAAATTATTTGATGAGTTTGTTTTTGCAGTGGCAGTTAATCCATCAAAAAAACCATTATTTACTGAAGATGAACGAATTGAACTGATTAAAGAGGCAACCAGTGATATCCAAAATATTTCTGTCTTATCAACCAAAAAATTGATTGTTGATCTAGCGAAGGAAGAACATGCAATTGCCCTTATTAGGGGTCTTCGTCATGTGAGTGATTTTGAGCTTGAATTTCAGATGGCGATGATGAATTCCCATCTCAATCCAGAATTATCAACTATTCTTTTGATGCCGGATGAAAAACATATTCACCTTAATTCCAATCTTGTGAAGGAAATTGCCAGATTGCATGGAGATATTGCGGACTATGTTCCGCTGGCTGTACACAAACATTTGAAAATTAAATTCAATTAAGATATTTTTGTAACTTTCCTAAAATATTTTTACATAAAAAACCGGAACTTTATCAATGCCTACATATGACTACTTATGTACATCATGCACTCATCAATTTGAGCATTTTCAATCCATGTCAGATGATCTCCTTACAGAATGTCCCATTTGCGGTTCTAAAGTAAGACGATTAGTAAGCGGAGGATCCGGGTTGATTTTTAAAGGTTCGGGATTTTATCTTACAGATTATAAGAATAAA
>DPYO01000128.1:17798-21646 GCA_003535775.1 Fidelibacterota bacterium
GAAACATCTGATAAAAAAGATTAAAAATGTTTGAATGGGTTTTTATTTAAATAACAAAATGCGGTAACAATGAGAAATAAAATAATTGATAGAGCGAAAGAGCATGTTGGTAGATTATTGGAGCAACAGCTTGACCGGATAGAACGGATAAAAACCGGGGAGAAAGTAATAGATTATTTACAAATCCAACCTATTATTGTAGGTATCATTGGTGGAGATGGAATTGGTCCTTATATTGCAAATGAAGCGCAAAGAGTTCTTGAAGTTCTTTTAGCTAACGAACTGAGCTCAGGAAAAATAGAATTCAGGATCATCGAAGGATTAACAATAGAAAAACGAGCGGAAGTGAATAAACCAATTCCAGAGGATATTCTCGAAGAAATAAAACAATGCCATGTTACTTTAAAAGGTCCAACCACAACTCCGCGAAAAGGGGATCCCTGGCCGAATATCGAAAGTGCTAATATAGCGCTGAGAAAAGAGCTTGATCTTTATGCAAATGTACGGCCTGTACGTGTGCCAAAAGATGGAATAGACTGGACATTTTTTAGGGAAAATACCGAAGGAGCATACGCTCTTGGCAGCAACGGGATAGATGTAACAGACGATCTTGCGGTTGATTTTACAGTGACCTCAACACAAGGTTCAAAACGAATAATCCGGTTAGCGTTTGAATATGCCAGGAGAAATAATATCAATAAGTTGACCATAGTTACAAAAGCAAATGTGGTTAAGACAACGGATGGGAAGTTTCTGAAGATCGGACAGGAAATTGCAAAGGATTATCCAGAAGTGGAAGCGGATGACTGGTATATTGACATTATGACCGCAAAATTGATTGATCCGAAACGAAGAAAACAGTTCAAAGTGTTAGTCCTTCCAAATTTGTATGGGGATATCTTAACCGATGAAGCTGCTGAACTTCAAGGTGGGGTAGGAACCGCAGGTTCTGCAAATATTGGGGATAAATATTCCATGTTTGAAGCAATTCATGGATCAGCGCCAAGAATGGTGGAGGAGGGGCGTGCGAAATATGCAGACCCATGCAGTATGATTCGTGCAGGAGCGATGTTGATGAATCATATTGGCTTTGAAGATCGTGCCAGGAAACTGGGAATGGCATTGGATATCACAAGTCAATTCGAAAAAAAATTAGTTAACACCGGCCGGGACACAGGTGCAACCGGACGTGAATTTTGTGATTATCTTCTCGATACAATTAATGATAGCAATCTGAAAGAAAAGTGGAAATTGTATCAATAAATAGAGGAGAAAATCAGAAGATAAAATAAGTTCGGTACAAATTTTAACAAACATTAAAGGGTGTGTACATTTATATACCTTTTTTTGATAACCTATGTTTATTGATTTCACAATAGTAGAACTTCATTCAGGAAAAGGCGGAGCAGGTGCTGTCTCTTTTCGGAGGGAAAAATATGTACCCAAAGGAGGTCCTGATGGTGGTGACGGTGGCAGAGGGGGGAGTGTCATTTTCCGGGTAGACCATAATCTGCACACTCTTCAAGATATTAAATACCGAAGATTTTATAAGGCGGAAAACGGTCAGCAGGGCGGTTCAAGCCGGAAAACAGGAAAAGATGGTGCTGACATCTATATACCAGTTCCACCTGGAACAATTATCAAAAATACAGAGAGTAAAGAAATCCTTGCCGATTTGACTGAAGATATGGATTCTTTTATTGCGTCCCATGGCGGTCGGGGAGGTAAGGGTAATGAGCGTTACAAATCATCTACCCGTCAGGCCCCGCGGTATGCCCAGCCTGGGTTGCCTGGTGAAAAGGATGTTTTTACATTGGAATTAAAGGTCCTTGCCGATGTGGGTTTAGTAGGATTACCTAATGCAGGTAAATCAACACTGCTCTCACGAGTTTCAGCAGCGACCCCGAAAATCGCCGACTATCCCTTTACCACGCTTCAACCAAATCTTGGAATTGTGAAATATGGTGAATTTCAATCCTTTGTTATGGCGGATATCCCTGGATTGATCGAAGGTGCAAGTGAAGGAAAGGGACTTGGGCATCAATTTCTCCGTCATATCGAAAGAACAAATGTATTGCTGTTTTTGATTGATGTGCTGGAAGAAAATCCGAGAGAAGTATATGACACTTTGAGAAACGAAATTTACAATTATAACAAAGATTTAAAACAAAAACACTTTTTTGTGATCCGAACAAAAATTGACCTTTTGCAATCATCAAAAAGAGAACTGGAAAGCTGGTCTGATTTTGCTGAACCATATATCAATATTTCTTCGGTAAGTGGTTCTGGAATTCCTCAATTAGTTAAAGCTATAGTTGAAACAATAAATGAATCTTAACAGTATAGCTTCGCTTATAAACTTATTAAACATCAAAAGAGTTGGCCCACAAAAAGTTCGCAGCCTTGTTTCTGCTCATAAAAATCCTGCCGAAGTATTTTCTCTATCAACCCATGAGATATGTGCTGTAGATGGAGTAGACTTAAAAACTGCGTGGGCAATTAGAAAGGCAGTCCACTATGATTTTGGACTAGCGGAAGTTGAAAAAGCTCAGAGACTGGGTGTTGAACTAATAACATTCTGGGATGATGAATATCCCTTTCTTCTGCGAAAAATGTACGATCCTCCTGTAATACTGTATCGAAAAGGTCAACCTTTGAAAAAAAAGAAGACTGTATTGCTATGGTGGGAAGCCGAATTACAACTCCCTACGGTAGAAAAGTAGCTCAAAACCTTGCAGGTGACCTTGTAAAATATGGAATAACCATTGTGAGCGGTTTAGCCCGAGGTATTGATTCTATATCCCATAAGCAAACAGTTGATTCAAAAGGGAGAACAATTGCGGTGATGGGAAGCGGGGTTGATGTTTTATATCCGCCTGAAAACAAGGTTTTAGCGGAAAAAATAGAAGAAAATGGAACGATTATTTCTGAATTTTCCCTGGGTACGAAACCGAATGCCGGAAACTTTCCAAAAAGGAACAGGATAATCAGTGGTCTGGCTCATGGGACTGTAGTGATTGAAGCGGGAGATAAAAGCGGAGCTATTCTTACTGCACTGAATGCTGTTGATCAAAACAGGGAAGTATTTTCCGTTCCAGGAAGGATTTTTGACAAACAGAGTTTAGGATGTCTGAGATTGATCCGGAATGGTGCAATTCCTGTCCAGAACGCCGGGCAGATTTTGAGTCATGTTGAAAATCGTTTATTCAAAACCCTGAGGCCTCGGCAGAAAAATATATCGCTTAATCTTTCCAGGGAAGAAAAAATTGTTGTATCAAAATTGCATCATGAACCCATCCATATTGATGATCTTGTATCAAACACTGAAATGGAACTTACCCATATGCTAACCATCCTGCTTGAGTTGGAATTGAAGGGAGTTGTTCAGCAATTAAGCGGAAAACAATTTGTGCTGGGGGTTTGATTCTAATTCTTTGCTGATGGGGTGAATGCAGGGTAATTTAATTCCTGTTATATTAAAGAATTCAACAATGGAGAGGTGGCCGAGCTGGCTGAAGGCGCTCGCCTGCTAAGTGAGTGTGGGGCTCTAAACTCCACCGAGGGTTCGAATCCCTCCCTCTCCGCATAATATTTGGATAAAAAGTACCACAATAGACAGGATTTTTTTGTTTTTTTAGCAGGGTGATTTTATTTAATACCGTCACCTGATACACCCACCAGTAAATTTGAAGCAATCATGTTTACAGATATTGTCGGTTATCTCGGATTGTCAGCAAAAGATGCAAACAAAGTTCTTAAGCTGCTTAATAAACAAAAGCAGCTTTTAATACCAATCTTAGAAGAGTGAAAGAAGGAGTGTTATTATCAGCTTTTTCCACGTTCTTCAT
>DPYO01000009.1:0-2578 GCA_003535775.1 Fidelibacterota bacterium
ACTTGTGACCTCCGCCTTGTAAGGGCGGCGCTCTGACCAACTGAGCTAAGCGCCCATTCTATAAATAAAAGAATTTACATATTCTAAGAAGTTACTTTTTGCTGTGATTTCCTCTTCCTGTCTTTTTTCCTTTTTAAGTCAGGAATGGCAATATCAATAACATCCATAATTTCTTTCACGAAATGAAATGATAGATCCTTTTTAATGTGTTCAGGGATTTCTTCAAGGTCTTTTCGGTTATGATCCGGAAGAATAATTGTTTTGATCCCCGAGCGGTGAGCCGCAGTTACTTTTTCTTTCACTCCACCAATTGGGAGCACGTTTCCTCTTAAGGTAATTTCACCAGTCATGGCAACACCTGTTTGCACGGAAGTTCCGCATAATAATGATACCAAAGATGTGAACATTCCAACTCCAGCAGAGGGCCCATCTTTCGGAATCGCACCGGCTGGAACATGGACATGAATATCTGTTTTTTCATGAAAATCTTCCTCCAATCCTAAAATGTCCGTATGAGACCGAACATACGTCAATGCGGCTGTTGCGGATTCCTTCATGACATCGCCCAATTGTCCTGTGAGTGTTAATTTCCCTGAACCTTTCATTTTGGAAGATTCAATAAACAGAATATCACCACCGGCTGCGGTCCACGCCAGCCCCGTTACAACTCCCGGTTTTGTGGCTCGCTCAGCAAGTTCAGAATAAAAACTGGGGGCACCAAGATAATCATTTACTTTCTTTTTAGATACTTTAACTTTTTTGATCTTTTTCTCCACTTTCTCACGAGCAATTTTTCGTAAAATATTGGCGAGCTCTCTTTCAAGGTTCCGGACGCCTGCCTCCCTTGTATACGATTGTATTGTTTCCTTTATTCCAGTGACATCAACAGAGACATCCTTTGAAGTGAGACCGTTTTCTTCTATCTGTTTTGGGATGAGATGACGCTGGGCAATTTTAATTTTTTCATCCTCGATATAACCGGAAAATTCTAATATCTCCATTCTATCTCTCAGTGCAGGGGGAATTGCATCCTTATAGTTTGCAGTTGCAATAAACATTACTTTGCTCAGATCAAAACTTACTTCCAGATAGTGATCACTAAAAGAAAAGTTCTGTTCAGGATCAAGCACCTCAAGCATTGCAGAAGAGGGATCTCCCCTAAAATCAGATCCAAGTTTGTCGATTTCATCAAGCATGAATACCGGATTATTCGTTCCGACTTTTTTCAGGGACTGAATTATCCTTCCCGGCAATGCGCCGATATACGTCCGGCGATGGCCTCGAATTTCCGCTTCATCCCTTACGCCACCAAGTGAAATACGTATAAACTCTCTTCCCATGGAGCGGGCTATAGATTTACCCAGCGATGTTTTTCCCACACCTGGAGGTCCCGAAAAACACAGGATAGGTCCGCGAACTGAACCTTTTGGATCTTTTTTCTGCTTTAAACCCCGTACGGCAAGATACTCCAGGATCCTCTCTTTAACTTTTTTCAGCCCATAATGATCTTCATCCAGGATTTTTTCTGCCTGTTTCGTGTCTAATTGATCGTCTGTAGATTTACTCCACGGCAGGTCTGCAAGCCATTCAACATATGTCCTCGAAACAGAATATTCCGGTGATTGTGTAGGAATCTTTGTAAGTCGGTCAAGTTCCTTCAAGGCTACTTTTTCTGCTTCTTCCGACAATTCTGCCTTTTTAACCCGTTCTTCTAACTCTTGTATCTCAACAGACCCCTCATCTTCGCCAAGTTCTTTCTTGATGGCTTTCATTTGCTCCCGGAGATAATATTCCCGCTGCGACTTAGTAATTTCATCCTGTACCTCGCTCTGGATTTCCTCCCCAAGTTTTATGCGCTGAATTTCCCTGGTCAGGATAGTCATGGCTCCTTCCACCCGCTTTTTGATATCCATTTCCTCGAGGATTGTCTGTTTTTCTGCATTGGGAACCGTTAATAGTGAGATTGCCCTATCTGCCAGCCGGGCAGGATTTTGGATGTTAGATAACATTCCTGAATGCTCTTCAGTAAGGTTTGGGGCGACCTGGATCAATTCACTGAAGCTTCCTCTCAGATTCTTGGTTAAAGCCTCTAATTCAAGATCATCAGAAGAAAGCTCTTCAGCTTCCACTTGTTCCACAATACCTCTAAAAAAAGGTTCATCATCAATATATGAGAGAATTTTTACTCTATCAACACCTTGAACAATTGCTGATTTGCTGTTATCAGGCATGTCAAACACCTTTAAAACAACTGCAAGTGTACCATAGGAATACAGGTCTTCAGGACGGGGATCCTCGACGGAACCATCTTCTTGAGCAACAACAACAATACGCTTGTTTTCTTTCCCCAAGCTGTTGACCAACTTTAAAGATTTTTCCCGCCCTATATAAATGGGTATAACCTGCTGAGGAAACAAGACCGTGTTTCTCAGAGGCATTACAGGATAAGTCTTACCTCCGCCGTTTTCTATTTCCTGTTCTTTTTCTATATTTTTATCCATAATAATTCTAACTTTCTTTTAATTAATATTTTATGTTACAAACAACATACCATAAAATTACCTATGCTAGTTTGGCA
>DPYO01000009.1:2922-9768 GCA_003535775.1 Fidelibacterota bacterium
TTTGGCATGAATTGAATTATTTATTCACCCATCCAAATTTAATCTATTTATCTGATCATCTGCATGATAAGAACTGCGCACCAAGGGACCTGATTCAACTACCTTGAAACCAATTTCTAAGCCTGCTTCTTTATAATCTAAAAACTCATTATCAGATACATAACGATCTACAGAAAGGTGGTTTTTGGTGGGTTGTAAATACTGCCCAATCATAAAGATTTCTATCCCCAAATCAACCGCTTGCTTCATTGTTTCCAACACTTCTTTTTTAGTCTCTCCAAGGCCAACCATTATACTAGTCTTGGTCCGCAAACCATAATCCACTGCGTATTGAAGTACGTTCAAACTACGCTGCCAATTACTTTGGGGCCGTACTTTTCTGCTGACTCTTTTAACGCACTCCAAATTGTGCGAAAATATTTCTGGTTTTGAATCAAAAACTTTTTTCAGAGCAGGATAATATCCTCGAAAATCCGGCGTCAGTACTTCCACGGTACAGTTGGGGGAAAATAAACGTATTTGATAGATTGTTTCTGCCCAAATTTCTGCTCCATAATCATTTTTTAAATCATCCCTATCGACAGAGGTAATCACTACATGTCGAAGGCGCATCTTTTTTACAGTTAGAGCAGTCCTGAATGGTTCCATTGGATCATTCCAGGTAGGTTTCCCCGTTTTTACCGAACAAAATCCACAAGCCCTAGTGCACACATTTCCCAAAATCATGAGGGTCGCAGCCCCATTTTCCCAGCATTCATAAATATTTGGACAGCGCGCCTCTTCACAGACTGTGTGAAGTTCATTCTCTCGTACTACATTTTTTACAGAAGAATAATTTGGGCCAATTTGAAGTCGTATTTTCGGCTTGTTCATTATGGCTTGTATCTGATTCATAAATTCACAGGAATTAATTCATTAATAAAAATATTCCGAAAACAAGAGATCAGATTATTTTTTATATCATCCATACTAATTTTACAGCCAAGCAGCTTTTCCATTGAGGTTACTCCATACTCCAATATGCCACAGGGAATTATTCCATCATAATAATTCAAATCCGTATTTACATTTAATGCAAAACCATGCATAGTCACCCATCTCGAAATACGAACCCCTAAAGCTGCAATTTTTTCGTCCCCTATCCAGACGCCAGTTAGTCCATCCTTCCGGATTGCTACAAGTCCATATATATCTAAAGTATCTATAATGACCTCCTCTAAAGAACGCATATACCAACTAATACTTTTTTTGTAATTATTCAAGTCTAAGATTGGATATCCTACGAGCTGCCCTGGGCCATGGAAGGTAATATCTCCACCCCGTTCAATATGAAATATTTGTACATTTTCTGGATAATGCTGCAATAGATGGTTTTTGTCAGAATTTTTTCCAAAGGTATACACTGGTGTATGTTCAACCAGCAAGAGAGTGTCCTGATCTTTACCAGCAATACGGTCAGCTTGAATATTTTTTTGCAAATCCCATACTTCTTTATAAGAACACAAACCTAAATCTTGTATCTGCAGGTTCATTTATGCACACTTAATCCTTTTGCATCCAAAGCCGCTTCCATAATCGCTTCCGACAGAGTAGGATGTGCGTGGATAGTTCCAGCAAGCTCATCCCAGGTGGCTTCAAATAGTTTTGCAACGCCCAATTCTGCAATCATTTCAGTTGCTTCTGATCCAACTATATGTGCTCCTAACAGTTCTCCCAATTCCCTATCAAACACTAACTTCACAAAACCCGTTGTATCCCCGGTTGCTACTGCTTTTCCGCTTGCACGAAAATCAAACCGGCCAATCTTCACCTGAAATCCTTTTCCTCTGGCAGAAGCCTCTGTCAAACCAAGAGATGCCACCTGTGGTTGACAATAAGTACAATTTGGGATATTTGAATAATCTATTGGTTTAATTTCATTCCCTGCAGCATGTTCTACTGCTACGTGCCCTTGCGCCGAAGCAACATGCGCCAGCCAGGGCGGACCTGTAACATCGCCTATGGCATAAATTGAAGGAATTGAAGACTGATTATATTCATTTATACTGATAAACCCATTTTCAGTCGAAATACCAATTTCTTTAAGACCGATTTTTTCAATGTTCCCAGTAATGCCAACTGCTATCAAAGCAATATCACCTTCCAAGGTTTCAACCTTTCCCTGCCATTCCATCTTTACCTGGGGCTTATCATTTTTTAACTCTATTTGTTGAACGGTGGTATTCGGATGAATTTTGATACCCAGTTTTTTAAAATTACGGGCCAGTTCCTTAGAAATTTCCTCATCTTCTATAGGCAAAACATTTGGAAGCATTTCAATTAAATGAACCTCTGTGCCATAGGCATTATAAAAATAAGCAAATTCCACTCCAATAGCACCTGACCCAATGATAATCAATTTGGAGGGAATACTTTTTAAAACCATTGCCTCCTTATAGGAAATGATACACTTCCCATCCAATTTCATTCCAGGGAGAATTCGCGGGCTTCCGCCTGTTGCTAAAATTATTTTCTCAGCATGAATAGTTTCTTTTTCCTTATCGTTTTTTACCTCAATTGTGGTTTTGGAAGAAAGATACCCCTCTCCAATAACATGGTTGATATTATTTTTCTTCATAAGAAAAGAAATCCCTTTTGAAAGCCTGTCGGCTACATCACGGCTGCGGGCAATTGAATGGGAAAAATCCAATGTATAATCCGAAATATTTATACCATACTTTTCTGCATTCTTTATATAATGAACCACTTCAGCATTTTTCAACAATGCTTTTGTAGGTATACACCCCCAGTTCAAACAAATGCCCCCTAATTTATCCTTTTCAATAATGGCTGTTTTCATCCCAAGCTGGGCAGCTCGGATTGCTGCCACATATCCTCCGGGACCGCCACCCAAAATTGCTAAATCATACTTTACCATCATTAAAATTGTTTCATCCTTATAATACTCAAAAATTCGGACCGTGTTTCGACAGACTCGCGGAATTGGCCCAACATTGCCGATGTAGTAGCAAAACTATTTTGTTTCTCAACACCCCGCATTTGCATACACAAGTGACGACCTTCCATAACAATACCCACTCCAACAGGATCTAAAATTTCTTCTATAGTTTCAGCAATCTGGTTTGTTAATCTTTCCTGGACTTGAAGCCGTTGAGAAAACATATCAACGATCCGTGGTATTTTTGACAACCCAATAATTTTTTTATTTGGTATATATCCTACATTACAGCGGCCAAAAAATGGTATCAGATGATGCTCACATACACTGAAAAATTCAATATCACGCACCACGATCATTTCACTGCAATCTTCCTCAAAAATGGCTCCATTCACAATGTCATGAACATTTGCACGATACCCTCTTGAGAAAAACTCCCAGGATTTTGCAACACGATCTGGGGTTTTTATTAAACCCTCACGGTTCGAATCCTCTCCGATCTCCTTCAATAATATTTTTGTTATTTCTTTTAGTTTTTTAAGATTCTTCATAAGCTCATCCTTCTTGATAAGGTGCAATGTCAATTTTGCCTTTTAATGCATAGATCATCCCGTATATGATGGGAGTATCCATTAAGGCCACCAGGACCTTAAACAAAAATCCGTTTTCCAGTAGCGGCCAGAATCTATTCCACTCGATTACACCCGCTGAACACATTAAAATCAAGACGGCTGCAGTATCGATAAACTGGCTTACAATTGTTGAGCCATTGTTCCTGAGCCACAAATGTTTTCCTTTGGTCAGTTTTTTCCAGAAATGAAAAATCCTTACATCAATAAATTGAGCTGAGAGATAAGCAACCATGGACGCAAAAACAGCCATACCCTGAAGTCCAAAAACTTTTTGAAAAAGATCGTCATCAACTGGGGACCAAACTGTGCTTGGGGCTGCATTTGCAATAAAAACTATTATCATAACAAAGACACTGGCAATTAATCCTGAAATAACAACCTGGTCTGCTTTTTTCTTACCATAAAGTTCAGAAATTAGATCGGTCGCTAAAAATGTTATGGGATATGGTAAGATTCCAACGGATATTTCAAAGGTATAGATACCAAATGGTGTCCAGGTAAAAAACTTCTGGAAAATCAGATTACAACTGACCAAGGAAGCAATAAAGATACCAGCCAAGATTAAATAAAATCTGGATTTAAAATTCATTTAAGAGAACTTGGCCCATAGTAATCAGTTTTAATGGTGGGGGTCTCCTGCAATCGAATGCGATGCAATGCCGCCCCAGTCAAACTGGAAGCAATTTTATCCCAGATAAAGACAACCAAATTTTCAGATGATGGTTGTTTATCTTCGAACCACAATATGTCCTTTTCGATTTGAGAATGATCCAATTTAGCGATTATGTTTGTATTCACAATGTCCTTTAGATGAGTTAGGTCCACAATAAATCCTGTGTCAGGATTTATTTCCCCTTTTACTGTTACATCGAGCGTGTAGTTATGTCCATGTACCTGAGAATCCGTACCAAAAGTATCAACGTTTTTTTTAACCGACCAGTCCTCATGCCCATACTGATGCGCAGCACAGAAATGGAATGTTTTTGTTAAAAATTGCATAAAGAGATGAATGATTTAAATATTTCGATTATACAAAGTAACACAGTTAATGGAAATGGGACTAATATGTAAATTAACTAGTTACTGATGGACAATAGTTCGATATCGAACACATACTGCATTGAGGTCTGCGGGCAATACAAACAGCCCTGCCATGATCAATGATCATATGAGTGAGCTTGATCCAATCATTTTTATCGAAAATCTCCATTATCTCTATCTCAATTTTCTTCGCATCTTTTGAATGTGTGAATTCAAGCAGATTCATAATTCGTACCATGTGGGTATCAATCACCATTGATGCTATGCCATATATCTCACCCAATACACAATTAGCCGTTTTGCGGCCAACACCAGGAAGTTTTACTAAATCCTCCATATTATCCGGAACAATGCCATTATACTCTTCCACTATCTCCAAACTTGATCCCTGGATACTTTTAGATTTTTGATTATGATACCCACAGGAATAAATTTCTTTTGCTAGTTCATTTATATCGGCATAGGCAAATGCCTTTTGTGATTTATATTTTCGAAATATTGTTTTTGTCACTTGATTCACACGATGATCTGTACATTGAGCGGACAATATGGTCGCTATCAACAGCTCATGCGGACTTGAGTAATTGAGGGAACATTTTGCACTTGGATAGGTTTTTTTTAACTGCTTTACTATTTCAACAGCACGCTGAATCTTTCGTGCTTTACTCTCCCTCATTTACTTTTGATAAACGTGGATAGATTCTTTACCAGCGATGACTTTGGTAAAATCACACTGCAGCCTGCTGTTTTGAATTTTTCATGGTATTCTTTTTGTACTTGTTTCATATAGCCGACAATCTGAATATCATTTCTATCTGAAGCCATTTGATGTATAAAAAATTCATTCCCGGTTTCTTTGTTGTCAAGATCCACTATAACCAGTTGAGTTGAATCAGACACATCTGAACTCTTTTCGCAGAACTCAAATAAGGAATCCAACTCCATTAATTTTGTGGATACTTTTGCTCCCAATTCAAAATCCTTGATAAATAAACTAACATTCATAATCAAATTAATGCTGGGATCATATCCCAGTTAAATTTCCCGCTATTATCAATCAGGTTATAATGTTCTCTAATTGCTTCCAATTTCTTTACTAGAATATCCGTCCTGATTCCTCTCTGAATCCCCCCATATTCCTTCAGCTTTGTCAAAGATTTATTCATAAGGCTTCGAGCCCCCTTTAAATTACCATTTTCCAAATGTACAAAACTCACTGCCATTTGAATGAGCGCCTGTACAAATAACCTGTCTTCTAAATAGTAATCAGACCACAACTCCTCCCAATGATCATGTGCTAAAAAATAATCCTTATTTTTATATGCATGTAAACCCTTTTGAAAAAGAGCCTCCATTTGATTTGCCTCATTCACTGATTGTAACGGATTTACTAAGCTGAAAATGTTTTCCATTAAATTGTACAGTACAAGCCTGATGAACGGGATCATGTTCAAAAAATACAATCCATTCTTCTTCCACAATTTTTGGTAAAATTTCTTTTTTTTCCTGAACTGTAACTGCAGGATGAAGATCATAAGCCATGACCCAGGGTAGGGGTATATGAGCCGCCATAGGTATCAAATCAGCCATATAAATAATTGTATTTGAATTGTCCTGAATAATTGGATGCATCATCCCGGTAGTATGACCATAAGTAAGATGTACACCAATACCCGGTAAAAACATGTCCTTTCCATCTACGAATTTTATCATATTATTTTCAACCAATACAGACCAATCATCCGACATAAAACTTCCCTGATCTTTTTCTGAAGGGGAATTAGCTAATTCCCAATTTTCATTTTGAATCCAATAGGTGGCATTTGGGAATGTGGGAACAACCTTACCTCTATCTAAACGAGTGTTACCTCCAGCATGATCAAAATGAAGGTGTGTACAAAATACATCCGTGATTTCCTCAGGTGAATAGCCATGATGCTTTAATGATGAATTCAAACTAACGGTTTTTGTATCTATATCATAAATGTCACGGAACTTTTTTTGCCACTTTTCTCCATTCCCTGTATCGATAATAATTTTCCTGTCTGTACTTACCAGCAGGAGTGATCGTGTAACCATTTTTATCCGGTTATGGCAATCAGCCGGGACTTCTTTTTCCCACAATGGCTTTGGGATTATCCCGAACATTGCACCTCCGTCCAAACTAAATTTACTTGTCACAATGCTGTATAGAGAATAGTTTCCAATTTTCATCTCAATAACACTTGTTTTCAG
>DPYO01000100.1:0-2830 GCA_003535775.1 Fidelibacterota bacterium
ACAAGAACCGGTAAGAAAAAGGTTGCTAAGTCATTTGGTTATACTGATGCTGGTGATGAGGATGAGTATATGATGGACGATGTAGATGATGATGAAGCCGTTGAAATTGAATGGGAAGAAGAACCTATTGCAGTTGCATCTGGTTTTAAAAGATCTCTGAAACTCGGTGGTAAAAAAGCTATAAAGATCAGTAAAGGTGATAAGAAAAGGTTTAAAAAGCTGTTTAAAAATAAAAAAGATGTCATTAATATAAGTAGGGGTGATCATAAACATCTGGCAAAGATGTTTGGATTTAAATCACCTGCTTCACCAAGGGGAGAAGACGGTGGAGAAGTTGTCCTTAAGCTTGATAATAAGCAGAGAAAACTCATTGCCAAGGCATTTGGCTATAGAGATAAAGGCGCTAAATCTTCTGCCTCTAGGGGTGGGAAAAAGAAAATTAGGTTTTCGAAGAGTGAGAAAAAGGAACTTATAAAAGCATTGAAGCTTAAATAAGCCAAAAGGTTCAAAGAAAAAAACGGGGTCATTTGATGTCCCCGTTTTTTTTATATCAGAAATTATTTATTTTTTATCTTTTTCAGGATTTCTCACCCAGGAACGGCGATCCGTAAACATCTTTATTCTCAATTCAGCCCAATCGTTAATCAATGTTTTTAAATCTTCCGTCTGTTCTGGATTGTCTTTGAATTTTTCGTCAACTGCTTTCAGCAAGGCTTCTTTTTTGGATTGAATTTCATCGTATTCCATATCCTTTTCCTGGGACCAGGACTCTTTTTTGGTTTTCCTGGATTCTTTATCGGATTTTGCTTTGGAAACCTGTTCCTTTCTGCTGAACAGAAAAGTTATCAGCAAGAGTATCAATATCACTCCAAGTATGATTATCTGGCTCATTTTATCCTCCTGCTCCCGGAATGCGGGTTATATCTATTCCAAATTCATAAGGCAGAACGCCTGCCCACCAGAATATAACCATGGCTGCCATTACGATCAGGGCCATGGGCCAGGCGAAAACAGCCATGCGTATAAAATCCTTTGCTTCAAGCATTCCAGCTGCGTAAACAATAGAACTAGCAGGTGTACCTATGACAAGCCAGTACGCCAGGGAAGTCGCAATGGCTAAACCCACACCGATCAAAACCGGATTGGTACCGGAGCTCTGCGCCATTTCCAGTACGACTGGTCCGATCACTGCAACGGTGGCACCTGCGCTCATCAGGTTAGTGAGTAAAGCACCGATGAGGATGACCACTAAAATCAGGGGCAGTCCCGAACTGATGCCGAAATTAGCCATGATACCAATCAGGCTGTCGGCCAGCCATTTGGCTGCACCGCTGGCTTTAAACACCGCACCGAGGCTGATTGCTCCGGCATAAAGGATAATGACACCCCAACTTACATTTTCTTCATAATCTTTCCAGGAGGTTAGTCCCAGCAGCATATAGAGTACGGCTCCTGTGATCGCTACTCCGCCCAGCCCCAGTGAAAATCCGAGAATACTGGCAGTGACTGTTTTATCGGTGATCCACATAAAAATCATAAGCAGCATTATTCCACCGACGAGCCATTGTTTTCCGGTCATTTTACCATGCTTTTCAAGGTCGCTTTTTAGAACAGAAACAGCCTCCGATAAATCCTTTACTTCAGGTTTGAAGAGTAATGGCAGTAAGAATGCCATCAGAACTGACATGATAGCAGTATAAAAAACACCCATACTCATCCATTCAAAAAAGGAAACATTCGGACTGACATAATCTTCCAGAAACCCAATCATGATGGCATTCCTGGCGCCTCCGGTGGGACTCATCGGTGCTCCCACCATACAGCCGATGGCAATGGACATCATCAGTAATTTTCCTAGATTGGGCGCTGAAATTGTCTTGTTCGTAAGTGTATACAATGCGAGGGCGATCGGTACATACATAGGTGCGATTGAGGCTTCATTTATAAATGCGGATGGAATGGCCGTTCCAAGAAGAAGACCCAGAACAATGTTGCGCGTTTTGGTTCCGGAAAGTTTGACTACCAGCATTCCGATTCGTTTGTCGAGTCCATATTTCACCAGTGTTGAACCAATGGCTAGTGATCCAGCGATAAACCACACAGCATCATGTGCATAAGTGGACACAATCCGTGCTGGTTGGGTGATCCCAAAAAATAATTGAACCAATCCGATCAGCAGTGCTACTGCCGGCATGGGGATCGCTTCTGTTGCGAAAAAGACCGTACACATCCCAAGCAGGGCGATAATAATTTTCATGTTGTAAGCCCTCTGGGCAATTATTTCCGGACTCAGGTCACCTCCGAAAATTTCACTTGCCTTTGAAACCATAGATTCCGGAGTGGGCATAAGAGCGAGGAGTGCAAAAATGGCAACACCAACCCCAAGCCATTTAAAATTGGTGGTTTTTGCGAACCCTCCTGATGATTGAATTTTCTCTTTATCTGCCATAATAATTACATGGAAAGTGTCCACAAAAACTGAAAATGGTAAGATAAGAAATAAATTAAAATTTGAAGAAATTGGATCTGATTTCTTTATTAAAAGACAAAAATGGTTTTTTTATCTCGTATCGTTTACATATTATGTTTTCTTTTTCATTCTTAATTTCATATGAGATTTGGCTAAAAATATTTCCTCAATATGAGGTAAAGAGAAAGTAAGATTTTGAATTATGAATATTATTGATACACTAATAATTATTTTTTTCCTGGTTAGTTTGGTGGTATATGGACTTTACCAGGGGAAAAAAAATCAAACAACAAAAGATTTTTTTCTGGGGGGAAAACCCCTGCCATGGGTTGTTGCCATGTTTTCCATCGTGGCAACCGA
>DPYO01000100.1:3226-10582 GCA_003535775.1 Fidelibacterota bacterium
TTAGCTTTGGGCTATATCCTGGGGAGGATTTTAGTGAGCATATTTCTTCTTCCACAATATTTTCGAAATGAGGTGACCTCAATTTACCAAGTTCTTGGTTCCCGGTTTGGTCCAGATATCCAAAAAATAGCATCGATAGTTTTTCTGGTCACACGGGTATTGGCAGATGGTGTCAGGTTTTTAGCTACTGCCGTAATTGTTCAGGTGATTACTGGGTGGTCACTCCCGGCAGCAGTGATAGTGATTGGTATAGTGACAGGAATTTATACTCTTTCGGGAGGGATACGCACCATCATGTGGATAGACAGTCTCCAGTTTATTCTGTATCTGGGGGCAGGATTGATTTCAATTGGTTTTATCATTTTTCAGTTTCATGAACCAGCTTTTTCTATTTTGAAGGATATTTTTGACAAGGGGAAGTTCCAAGTCATTCAGTTTGGATGGGATATCCAAAGACCATACATGTTTGTCAGTTCTTTGATTGGTGGAATGTTATTATCATTTGCTTCGCACGGTGCAGATCATATGATGGTTCAGCGTGTATTGAGCACCAGAAATCTTTCCGCAGCCCGGAAGGCGATGATAGGTAGCGGGATATTCGTGTTCTTTCAGTTTGTAATATTTTTGTTTGTGGGCTCTTTATTATATGCTCTTTTCCAAAATGTAGATCTGACCCAAGTTGATATTGCTTTTTTAAATGATGATAAGCTTGCGCTGAAAAAAGACAGGGAGTTTCCATTGTTTATTGTGCAGTATCTTCCGGTTGGTTTAAAAGGTCTGTTGCTGGCGGGAGTTTTGTCGGCTGCTATGAGCACACTAAGTTCTTCCATTAATTCACTTGCATCATCCACAATCATAGACTGGTCTTGGAAAGGGAGATCATTAAGAGGAGCCCGATTTATCAGCCTGTTCTGGACTATAGTTTTAATTAGTATCGCTTTGATCTTTGATGAAAGTGACAAGGCTATTGTGGATATGGGGCTTGAAATTGCCTCTTTTACCTATGGAGGCTTATTAGGAATGTTTATTCTGAGCCGAAGTAAGCGTCCATTCCATTCATTAAGTTTAATTTTGGGCTTAGTTTTCAGTATTGTTATTGTAATTCTTTTGAAGGAATTTGGATTAGCCTGGACATGGTTTATCAGTTTTTCTGTTATAACGAATCTTGCAGTAACTTATTCAGTAGATTTAATTTTCTTTAGACATAATGCATGATCGATTAGTAAAAGTAGCAGTATTTTTGTTGTTTGTACCCATTTACCTGTTTGCACAGGAATTTCGATACAGCCAAATTAAAAATATCCCTGATTTTTCCTTTGCTCCACATGTTTTTACCGGTCTGGATATTTTAGAACAATTAGATATTGCTCCATTAAAGGGAAAAAAAATCGCTGTTTTGTGTAATCAGACTGCTGTTAACCGGGAAGGAGAACATCTGTTAGAAATTTTAGCATCTAATGGAATTGAAGTAAAAACTCTTTTTGCACCAGAGTTTGGATTATTTGGAAGTGGAAATAAGAGATTAAAACTATTTACAAAAGAGAAAAATATTGAACCGATAACGGGAGCAAGAATTGTCGATTTATTTGGGGAACATATTTATCCACCCGATGAATCTATAATAGGTATTGATCTTATTCTTGTGGATATCCAAGATACAGGTGTCAGGTATTCCACTTTTATCACAACAATAACAAAAATAATGGAAACCGCTTCAAAAAATAATATCCCGGTATTGATCCTCGATCGCCCAAATCCTTTGCGTGGTGATGTGATTGATGGTCCTGTGGTTCGTCCTGCATATCAGTCTTTTGAAGGATATCATCTTGTTCCAATTCGACACGGGTATACAATTGGAGAATTTATTTTAATGGTCAACGAAATGGGATGGGCAAAGGATCTTGCCCGTGTTGATCTTACTGTAATTCCCATGGCAAACTGGAAACGTGATCATTGGTTTAACGAAACGGGATTACCCTGGGTTCAACCAACACCGGACATTTCTGACCTAGAAACTTTATTAGCGTTTTCAGGAATGGCACTCCTAAAAGGGACGAACCTTAACACTGGACATGGGACGGATAAACCATACCTTAGGGCAGGGGCACCTTGGTTGTCTGGTCATCATCTAATGGAAAAGTTAAATGCTTTGAGCTTACCCGGTGTACGTTTTTCAGTTATCAAATACAAACCAATGCATCGACAGGGCATGAAGTTCATCCCCCTGTACCTCGATGAAATTTGTAGTGGAATTGAGATTGAAATAACAGATAGGAACGAATTTGATCCTTTGGCAATCTCCACAGCTATTATTATCACTACAAAATATCTATATCCAAGGGAGTTTCAATGGGCATCCGATAATTATATTGATAAATTATTTGGTTCAAATATTCTGAGAACATTCACTGCCCAAGGGAAACCCGCTGACTATTTACCTCCTTTATGGTTTCATGATATCCTTCGGTTCAGTGAATTTAGAGAGAGGTTTCATTTATATTAAATTTTAAGGAAATTAATTATTGTGTTAATAAATAGAATTCACATTTTTTTATTTTCCCTATTTTTCGCCATTTCATATGTTTTTGGTCAAACACATTTCACAGTTCCGCAAAATGTTTGGCGGGTATCTATTTTTTCAAGTAAGGCTTCAGGAGACTGGATTGGGGAAAATGGTGCAAAAGAAGTGGGACAGGATAGCATTCTATTCTCAGACCATAGTGATGCTCGGTTCGGATTAAATTTCACAACATTTCAAGGTACACTGACGGAACTGCGTAAAGAGAATGTCTCTACTCTCACGTCAAAAATTGAGTACGGATTTACTGACAAAACCACTGTGAGTTTGGAGGTACCCTATATAAGGAATTTATTAGTAGAGCGGGATTGGAATTGGAAGCCAGATTTTCTGGATGAAGCTGATTCATCTCAACAAACTATTAACGGGTTACAAGATTATTACTTTTCTCCCAGGAGGCAGACATCTGGTTTCGGAGATATTTCGCTGGGGGTAAAAATTGTACTTATGGGAACACCAGCCTGGTCGGCAAAAGGATTGGTTTCCGTGTACGGTGGAGTTATGGTTCAGTTCCCTAGTTCACGACCATTAAGCCGCTATCATTCTGCAAATGGTTCTCATTCATCACAGTTTGAAGAAGTCCTTCTTGGTTCAGGAACGACTTTATGGAAATATTCTCTTTCAGGAGAATTTTATAAAAAATCCTGGGATCGGTTGTTTAATATTAGTTGGGCTGCTCAAATTGCAAATTCAAGTAAAGCAACCTTGAATACCCCCATTTTTTTTCTTGGTATATCTCAAACAAATCCAGACAGTATCGCAGGACACATTGGATTGACCTATCTTTATAAGAGGGGGACTGAATTTCGCGGGATGATATCTGCTACTCTGGATCTATGGCCGGAAAGAGTTTCTTTTATGGGGAATCAGATTTGGCTTTTCAAAAGACAGGACCAGTTTATTTCTAGCAATCCTGAGTGGGACAAAAGAATGACTTCCCACCCTGGGTATGATACTGAGATGATTCAGATATCTCAATCCTTTGTATTATTTTTGAATAATCTGGATCCGTTAAAAAAAATTGGCCCAATTCCGTTTATTGTTGAGATTGGAACAAACTTACCAATCCTCACGAGAAATAATTATAGCGATTTTCGTACATGGATTGGGCTTACATGCTATTTTCAGATGTGGTGATTATTTCCCTCACGTAAGGATTAATTAAATGAATAGACCATGGAAGATAATTTCAAAAGGAGGTTGCAGGAAAAAGTCGATTATATTAACTTGCAAACCCTTTTAAATAAGAAAAGCCCCGTTAGTACGGAGTGCTCTTCGTGGAAAAAAGATTTTCTCAAGGGTAGACTGGCGGCGCTATTTTTTTGATAAAACTTTCTGATAAATTACGTTTTCAATCATGAAATACGCTGCGCAATATTCTCAACTTGTGATGCCTGATCATATTAATAATGTCGGTACCCTTTTTGGTGGTCAAATGGTCTCTTGGATGGATATAGCAGCAGCCAAAGTAGCCTATCGGTTTTTGAGGGATACAGATGCAGTCGGAGCTGTTACTAGGGCAATTGAAAAAGTTGAATTTAAAGAACCTGTATTCGCTGGTGAATGGATTAACTTTTCCAGTAAGGTGATAAAAGTTGGTAAATCTTCGGTTAGCATTCATGTGGATGCCTTTGCTGAAAGCAAATCACGGGGAAAAAGGTTAGCCTGTACAGCTATAATTACAATGGTTGCTGTAAAAAAGAAATCTGACGATAACTTTGTTAAGTTTCCTCATGGGAATCAGGTGGATTAAACTAAGAAACCTTTCAGGTTTGCTATTGATAGGACACTTCTATTTTTGGGGGTGTTCTTTTATGATGACACCTGAATATCCTGAACCAATTCTACTGGATGCGAATCCTTCAGTTGCCGTGCGGTATGAATATGGAAATATCCAACTGAAATTACAAACACAGATTCTTGATGGGAATCCAACCGCTTATCGCTTTAGTATTTTTAATCAAAGCGATTCAATATCTCCCTTGATAAGTAAAATATTTTTTCCGGATGACACTATCATTGTTATACTTCCTGTGGATTTTTTTCAAATTGAGGATTTAGGATATGTTGCCATTCTTGTCCCTCAGGGTGATGATTTTGAAATAGTAAAAAATTATTTTACTATTGAACAAACAGGGGTATTTGAATTTCCAACTGCTTATATTCGTAGAAAACCAGTGATGTTAGTTGGGAATGTTTCACAAAGAATTGGAAAAATTCCAATTGTTGGAGCAAAAGTCAAAATTTTTGATAGAACTGGAGTTGTTGGATATAGTGAGACAAATACTTCTGGGCAGTTTGAAATAGAACTTCGGTTCCCCTTTAAGGATAGAAAAGATTTACATTTAACTATTTCTACCGGTGGGAGATACTCTCGTTGGAGAGACCGCATTGATTTTCAAGGTGAGAAGTGGTTAAATAAATCTGTAGTCCTTGGACCTAGTGCTTTATTTATCAGCCAGGGAATGGTGTACAGGGTTATTCAAAATGAAACTCCATTTAGAGAAGGTCCAGAGAATGGATCACCCATAAAGTTTTTTCTTTCAGAAGGAGATATATTTGTAGCTGAAACAGTAGCCGGAGATCAGTTGTTTGGTCAAATTGAAATTCTTATTGAAAAAAATGGTTATTTTCAGCATTTTGAGGGATGGATTAAAAATAGATACTTGAAATTTATCCAATGAGAAATAAATTCTTAGTGCTATTTTTTCTGACAATTATTTTTGCAAAAGTATCAGTCCGGATTGAAAGCAAACCTTCCAATGCACATGTAAAAATTGACGGAGAACCTTTCGGATTGACTCCTATAGAAGAAATACCTTTAGCACCTGGATTGCATAGAATAGATATTGCTTATGAGGAGTATGTCCCTATCCAATATGAATTAGACTTGCAGCTTGCAACCTCTGTGGTACTGCTCTTCCAGCTAAATCAAATTCATACTGTTACTTTCAATACTCAAGAAACGGGGTTGAATTTTGTATTGGATAGTAAATATAACTGGTTTGAAAATAAGATAAAAATGAGAATGGAAGAAGGGACACATAATCTGAAGGTACTTAATGGGGATTCCTTAATTGAAGAGAAGGAATTAAAGATCAATGAAGCTTCAGAAATATTTTATGAATTACCGCTATCTGAATCACAATTAGAATTGTCCCAGCAGAAAGTAGATGAAGCACTGAAAGCATTAAAAGCACTACAGTCAGTTAAGGATTCTATAGAAAACAAGTAAATAGATCCCAATATTAGTGATTTAGTTAACTTTGAATAAAATATTAATCAAATTATTTCAGCATTTTCAAAGACACGCTCAGGTAAAATAATGGGGAGCATATTGCAGAAAATGATTTTGAGAATTTAGGTGCTCTTCAACTTATACTGACCTTACCATTGCAGAGGCTTTAGTTGGATGGCAGAATATAAAAATTTATTTGTCAAATCGATTAACAAATCTATTTGACCTCTTTTACTTTCGCATCAGTTTGCATAGATTCTTTTCAGTATGCTCAATTTTTTTAAGTTAATGAGAAATTCTCTGTGAGAAAAAGTGTCGTTTATGTTTTGACCCTCTTCCTGATAGGATTTTTGGGAGGACAAGAGCAGTATTATTCTAAGGATGATATTAGGAGAGATTGGGCAGATTACTCCTCTTATCAAAGGGATGAACTTATTACCTTTTGCAATTTTTTATTTGAAAAAAATCATTATGACCGTGCCTTATTAAATTATTTTCAGTTTTTATACCGATTCCCTGGTGATGAACAGGAATCTACAATTTATTATCAAATTGGTCGGTGTTATGAAAAAACCCATAATCCTAAGCTTGCCATAGTATATTATCAACGGGTACTAGATTATGGGGATTCAGCGTCAATTGTCTTTAAAGCGGCGAATTACCATAAGATGTATTTACATTTGATTGAAGATGAGAATCGAATCCTTTTGGATAAGACCCAATTAACCGAAGACCCATATTTACTTGTTTTGCGTGGGTATGCATTCATTCGTGAGCTGGATTGGAAATCAGCACAACTTACGTTTCTTTCAGCGGAAGAACGATTTGGACAGGAATATTATTCTAATCTTCTTAATCCTTTATTTGAATATATCGAAAGTGTTTCTGATATTCAACAAAAGGATGAAACGACATCCTTATTAGCTTCTATTTTTCCAGGGGGTGGAGAAGGATACCTGGGAAAATGGAGTTCAGGAATTGGTGTATTGAGTTCTATGATTATTCTAACTGGGTTCCTACCTTCATCTTCGAGTCCGAATAGCAATTTATTATCCTTTAAAAATTCTGTTCTGGATTATATTCCCACCAATAGTTCCTCGAATTCTAAAATTATTCCTCAAAGAATTCGAATAAAATCAAATGATCTAAAAGTTCTGATCCCGTCGGTAGTTTTATGTGGAGGGATTTATTTTGGGAGTAGTTGGAAAACGGCAAAAAATACCAAAAAATATAATCAGGTTATGATGAATGAATACTCAAGGTCCATAATTAAGAAAATCCCTGTATCGACGTTTTTAGATTTTGATGAACCCAAAATAATGATTAAATAGTGAAAAAAATAATTTATACCAGGCTATGGAATAATCTTGACTTATGTAAAATCAACATAATATCTTCATAGGCTTTAATCAGAGCGATTATAGTTTTTTTGTTTGCTATAAGGCTAATTGAAAATTTGGTATGCGTAGGTCTTGACAGTCAATCAAGTAAATTCGACAAAGCTAACCATATTAATAACATACAATGGAGAGTTTGATCC
>DPYO01000100.1:10893-11301 GCA_003535775.1 Fidelibacterota bacterium
GAGTTTGATCCTGGCTCAGGACGAACGCTGGCGGCGTGCTTAACACATGCAAGTCAAGGAGAACATCCCGCTTGCGGGATTATTAAACTGGCGAACGGGTGAGTAACGCGTAGGTAACTTGCCTTAAAGTTTGGGATAACTTTGGGAAACTGGAGCTAATACCGGATAATGCAGTTAATTCTCAGGTGTATACTGTTAAAGCGGGCTTCGGCTCGCGCTTTAAGATAGGCCTGCGTCCGATTAGCTTGTTGGTGAGGTAAAGGCTCACCAAGGCGATGATCGGTAGCTGGTTTGAGAGGATGATCAGCCACACTGGGATTGAGATACGGCCCAGACTCCTACGGGAGGCAGCAGCGAGGAATCTTGCGCAATGGGCGAAAGCCTGACGCAGCAACGCCGCGTGAGTGA
>DPYO01000127.1 GCA_003535775.1 Fidelibacterota bacterium
TAGTAACGTGATAGAAATAATTGAAAATAATGATATAACTTTAGGGCGCATAAAATATCTCGACATTTGATATTGTAGGACAAGCTTTTGAATCTAATATTTTCAGGCGCACAGCAGTTGCCGTTACATCTGTGAATCTTAAGATGCGTTTATACCCGATTGTAGTTTCCCGACTAATTTCACGCCAGGTTCCATCATTTCTGGCTTCTACGATGAATGATTTTACCCGCTGACCCAATTGGATATATTCCTGAACCAAGAAACGGTTAAAAGTTGTGGATTGATTGAATTCAATTGTTAAACTAGCCTGAATCACATTATCTGCTGTTGCCCAATAAGTTTTATTATCCCCATCCAAAACGCGCTTTGCTTCATAACCTTTTCCCCTATAACTCGATGTTGAAGCTTTGCTCTCCCGTGATAAATTATGAGCAAAATCGACTTTGATCTGCTTTGCCATTGCCTGAAGTTGGCGAATATCATTTGCATGAATCAAACCTCTTTTATCTATAGGAAAATTCAACAACAATGATCCATTCCGACCTACAGATTCATAATAAATATCCATTAGTTTTTTAAGTGACTTCACTTTACCATCCTGCTCCGGATGGTAATACCACCCCGGGCGGATAGATACATCCACTTCGGCAGGCACCCAATGAGTCCCATTCGTTTGCCCCGACGAATATTTTTCTGCATATTCTGGCATCCCAGCATAAACAGAGTCTCGCATTAAATTGGACCATGTGGTGGGATAGGCATATCCTTTTTCATTCCCAACCCAGCGGACATCCAACCCTGCATCTCCAAAGATCACTGCATTGGGTTGTAGTTCTCGTACGAGAGAAAAAGTAGCCTCCCAATCATAGTATACTCTTTTATCTACTTTGCGTGTTTCGTTGGCTCCACCATAATAACCTGTTCCTCCATTGGCACCATCGAACCATACTTCAAAAATATCACCGTAATTGGTCAGCAATTCTTGCAATTGGTTCCGCAAATATATTAAATACTCTGGTTTACCGTAATCTGCATGATTCCTATCCCAAGGCGAATAATAGATACCCAATTTCAACCCAAATTCTTTACAGGCATCAGCCAATTCCCTTATGATATCGCCACGTCCATTTTTCCAGGAAGAATTTTTAACAGAATGTTTTGTGTATTGTGAAGGCCACAGGCAAAAACCATCATGGTGTTTGGCCGTAATAATGATCCCCTTCATGCCGGCGTCTTTAAATGATTTAGCCCATTGCCGACAATCCAATTCTGTTGGGTTAAACTGTTTGGGACTTTCTCCCCCTGTCCCCCATTCCATATTTGTAAATGTATTCATATTAAAATGGATAAAAGCATAGAATTCCATCTCCTGCCAATCCATTTGCCTTTGGGAGGGGATCGGGTAAACGGGTTCTGGTGGTGCAACATTTAATTCTTTGCAAGACATAAAAAATACTAAGATAAAGGTGCTAACAATTTTCATAATGCTTTTGATGGAAATGGTACTTTTTGAACCGTATTTTTATAGGATGGCATTTGGGCATCCACACTAATCAAATAATTGGTAAGATCATTGGCAAGTTCTACCAGTTTATCAGGATTATTTTTAGATAGGTTTTTGGTTTCCCCTATATCTGATTCAAGGTTGAATAATTCGAATCGTTGATCCAGATGATAGTAGATTAGTTTCCAATTTCCCTTCCTAATTGTACTGGTTGCACCAATACCTGGCCCAGATGGGCCCCATTCATTGGGATAATGCCAGACCAAGATCCGGCTATTCAACGTCGTCCCAGTTTTCTTCAACATTGGCATGAAATTTTGTCCATCTATGTGTTGTACTGTTTCATAGTTTGTGATCCCTGCCATGGATAAAATAGTTGGGTAGAAATCTTCAATGATCAAATAATCTTGGCTGGTAGACCCAGGTGCTACCACACCTGGCCATTTCACGATCATCGGCTCACGGATACCTCCTTCCCTAGCAGACCCTTTTCCACTTGATAGTGGCTTGTTATGGGTATGGGGGTCACCTCCTCGCGCCACAGCACTTAATCCGCCATTATCTGACATAAAAAGGATAGCCGTTTTGTCTTCTATATTATGCTCTTCCAGATAATCCAATAAATTACCCAGACTATTATCCATCCCTTCAATCATAGAAGCGTATTGGGCTTCAATAGTGTCGAGACCCACGTCTAAATATTTTTGAAAAAAACGGTCATCAGCCATTAGCGGCGTATGTACCGTATAATGAGACATATAAAGGAAAAATGGCTTATCTAGTTTCAGCACACTATCAAGGACAGTAATGGATTTTTGGGTAAGGGCTTCGGTTAAGTTAATTTTTTTCCCATGAAATTCGTTTAGCCCTGGAACACTCCAAATATTTTTTGGACTTCCATCCTCATTATTACCAAAATTATCCAAGCCATAATAACTCCCGGGAGCACCGGCGGCATGACCGGCTATATTGACATCAAACCCAATATTCAATGGGTCGGCCGCGGACGTACCCATGGCACCAAAGTGGGCTTTTCCAATATGGATCGTTGTATAATTGTTTTTCTTAAGAATTGCTGGCAGTGGGGTGGCATGGACAGCATGTTTCACCGAAGCATCTGATGTAATCCCATTCACATTCCACATAGGAAAATCCAGATCA